>RZZX01000017.1 GCA_009929715.1 Bacteroidia bacterium | reverse complement strand
GAGAGCGGCATATGGTTTTAGAAACGAACGATATTTTGAACTAAGGCTATATGCTCTTCATGATTGTCGTATCACTCGAAATGTCGGATGAACCAAAAATAAGCTTTAAAAGGGGCGTCTTAAGCTGGCGATCCCACTATCAGGGCTCGTTCGGGACTTACACCCTAAAGCAGTTCGCCCATGCTGGGCGAACAAAAAAAAACGGTACCACGACTCACGTCGAAGTACTGTCACAACACAAACACAAAATAAAACACGACAAAACTACTATGAGATCAAACCTGTCTATGTAAAAAACATAACTATAACACTGCGTATATTCTCATACTCACACGCTATTCAGGTTGACCTGCACAAATAAACAAATATTTTTTTTAATAATTTCTATGATTTGCGTTAAATTTTGTAAAATAGCTTACTGAATGCCTTTTTCTCTCAATTTTAGCTGCCAATTCCAAGCAGAACGTAAGGTATCTTCGATTGTTTCTACTGCTTTCCAACCCAACTCGTTGTTGGCATAATCAGGGTTAGCCCATACTTTTTCGATGTCACCGGCACGGCGACCAACGATTTGATAATTCAACTTCACCCCAGTAGCTTTTTCAAAATTCTCAATTAATTCCAAAACAGATAAGCCACGGCCGGTACCAATATTAAACATTTCAACTTTAGCCTTTTGCTTATTTTCCAAAATACGTTGGATAGCAATGACGTGTGCTTTAGCTAAATCGACTACATTAATAAAGTCCCGAATACATGAACCATCTGGTGTATCATAATCATCGCCAAAGACACTTAACTTTTCGCGTATGCCGATCGCTGTTTGAGTCAGGTAAGGAATCAAATTTTGTGGCACACCATTTGGTAATTCCCCAAGCAAAGCTGTAGGATGTGCCCCAATCGGATTAAAATAACGTAATAAAATAGCGCTAATCGGTGCACCAGAAGCAACCGTATCATGAATAATCTCTTCGTTAATTTGCTTTGTATTTCCATAAGGAGATTCAGCTTTCTTAATCGGTGCGTTTTCTGTTACCGGTAATTCATCAGGCTGACCATAAACGGTACAAGAAGAAGAAAAAACGATACCACCTACCTGGTGTTTAGGCATTAACTCCAATAAGTTGATCAGAGAAACTAAATTGTTGCGGTAATACATCAAAGGTTTTTCTACAGACTCACCTACTGCCTTACTTGCAGCAAAATGAATGATAGCTTGTATACCAGGGTATTTAGTAAAGATGCCATTCAAGCCTTCAAAATCTAAACAATCGATCTTCTCAAAAACAGGACGTATGCCAGACACTTTTTCAATATTGTCTACAACATCAGCGTTAGAATTAGAGAGGTTATCGATAATAATCACTTCATAACCACTGTTTTGAAGTTCAACAACTGTGTGTGAACCAATATAACCGGTACCACCAGTTACTAATATTCTTTCTTTCATAAATAAATTGGTTAGTTTTTCGTTTTTATCCGTTTAAGCTACAAATGTAACTATTATTAATGGAATAGCCATTTGATTAAACCATTTATTTCTAAACAGTCCAGTAACCTATCAGTCATCCCAAAAAAACGGGCTGCTTATTTCAAAAGGATGAAAATAAGCAGCCCGAAAATTTCAGGATAAATCGGTTCTCTTTACACAACGCCGGAGAATCCCATAAATGCCATAGCTAGTAACCCTGCTGTGATTAAAGCGATAGGGGTACCTTCCATACCTTTAGGTACTTTAACCAAACTCATCTGTTCACGTAATCCGGCAAACAGTGTTAGAGCCAACCCGAAACCAATGGCAGTAGAGAAGGCGTATACTACACCGGTAAGCAAGTCATAGTCTTTTTGAATCACCAAAATAGCTACACCTAAAATACAACAGTTGGTTGTGATCAGTGGTAAAAACACGCCTAAAGCTTGGTATAAAGCAGGTGATACTTTTTTTAAGATAATTTCTACCATCTGTACCAAAGCAGCAATAACCAAAATAAACGTGATGGTTTGCAAATAGCCTAGGCCAAAAGCATCGAGTACATATTTCTGGATAAGGAAAGTTACAATCGTGGCAATTGTTAGTACAAAAGCTACAGCTGCACTCATACCCATAGCTGTTTCCACTTTCTTAGAAACGCCCAAGAACGGACAAATTCCTAAGAACTGCGACAACACAATGTTGTTTACAAAGATTGCCGATATAAAGATTAAAATATATTCCATGTTATTATTCTAATTGAATGAATACAAGACTTAGGCTTTTTTCATGCGGTTGATGATAGCAATAAGATACCCTAACGCGATGAACGCTCCGGGAGCTAACACAAAAATAAGCATACCGTAATCTTCTGGAAACAAAGTAAAACTAAAGATTTTACCGGTTCCCAAAAACTCGCGAACTGCGCCAAGAAGAGTTAAGGCCAACGTAAAGCCTAGGCCTATACCCACTCCATCAAAGATAGAGGCCACGGGACTGTTTTTAGCAGCAAAAGCTTCAGCACGCCCTAGAACGATACAGTTTACTACAATCAAAGGAATAAACAAGCCGAGCGTAGCATAAAGTCCTGGCACATAAGCTTGCATAACCATCTGAAGTAAAGTTACAAATGATGCAATAACCACAATAAAGGAGGGGATACGCACCATATCTGGAATCAAATTCTTAATCAATGCAATCACAAAATTGGAACAGATCAGTACAAACATGGTAGCCAATCCCATTCCCATACCATTCATAGCAGAGGAGGTGGTACCCAGTGTCGGACACATTCCAAGCAAAAGTACAAACGTTGGATTCTCTTTGATAATCCCGTTCATCAAGATTTTAAAATTACTCATAGTCAACCTCCTTTTACTGGTTAATAGTTACTGAATCGGCTTGAGCACTTTCGGGTGCGGTAGCTGGTTCGTTTTTCTGTGAAGCCCCCGTTTGGGCGTTAGTTGCCGTATTCCCTTTATAGGCATCATAGGCTTTATTGACAGAATTTAGGAAAGCTCTCGACGTGATAGTCGATGCCGTAATGGCATCCACTTGGCCGCCATCTTTACTCACCTTCAATTCTCCTTCGCCAGGGTTCATTCCTTTAATGCCCCGTTTATCAGTGCTGTGTTCTCCCTTAAACCAATCGGCTGCTTTAGAGCCTAGTCCAGGAGTTTCTGCATGAGCTAAAAGTGAATAGCTATAGATCTTACCAAAAGCATCGAAGCCTACAAGTAGTTTTAACTCACCACCAAAGGCCAAAGCAGTCGACTGAACAGCTGTTCCGACCCATTCTTCGCCATTTTTGGCTGGATAAATAATAAAGTCGGCTATCTTCTTTCCGTCTTTTTCACTAAAAAGGGTGTCACAATCGGCCACCGGGTTATTGGTAAAAGCTGGAAGTACTTGTTTTAAAGCTTCATTAAGAGTTTTAGCATTCGCCTCTTCGATCGGTTTTTTTGTGAGCTCATTGACATAAGCCAACAAAGCTACCGAGAGTACTGTTACTCCTGTGAGTACCAGCAACATATTTTTCAATGATGATTCTAACTTTTTCATTTTTTATTAGCCACCTCCCCAAAGCGTTTTGGTTTGCAATAGGTATTAATCAAAGGCGTAAAAGCATTCATTATCAGAATGGCAAACGACACACCTTCGGGATAGTTACCAAACAAACGGATGATTACTGTCAGAAAACCAATAGCTACACCGTAGATGAGCATTCCCTTGCTACTCATGGGCGAAGTTACATAGTCGGTTGCCATAAAAACAGCTCCTAACATTAAGCCACCCGACAGCAATTGCGCAACTGGCGAAACATACTCTTCCGGATGAATCAAATGCATGGCACCTGAGAAAAGGAAAACAGTAGCCAAGATAGAGACTGGTATGTGCCATGTGATGATTTTCTTCCATAGCATATAAGCTAAGCCAAGCAATAAAGCTAATGCGCTCACCTCACCTAGACAACCACCATTCTGACCGATAAGTAGATGGAACGTATCGGGCAACTGATCGATTGAAAAGCCCGGGGCTCCTTTAATGACTCCTTTCATAATAGCCAATGGAGTAGCCGTTGTAGTGGCATCTGTGTAAGCCATCAACTGGCCAACAGCAGGCCAAGTGGTCATCTGAACCGGAAAAGAGAGCAACAAGAATACACGACCTGCCAATGCCGGATTAAAGGGGTTGCACCCTAATCCACCAAAAGACATCTTCACCACACCAATAGCAAACAAAGCACCTAGAATGATGATCCAAACAGGTAGGTTTGATGGTAAGTTAAAGGCAAGAAGTACCCCTGTGATGATAGCAGAGCCATCCCAGATGGTGGTCACCTCTTTTTTCATAATGAATTTCTCAATGGCCCATTCAAAGAATAAGCATGCGGCTACCGAAGTGGCTGTGACTAGCAATGCCCCCAATCCAAAATATAAGAGTGAGGCGGCAAAGGCTGGTATCAATGCAATCAGTACGCCGTACATATTTTTCTGTACGCTGTCGCCTCCATGAATGTGAGGCGATAAGGATACGATTAATTTATTTCCCATAGTTTTAATTAGTTTTTAGCTTGACGTGCGCGAATCAATCCGCCAACTTTCGCTTTACCTAGGCGACAATAGTCGAGTAGCGGGCGGTTGGCCGGACAAGTAAACTGACAGGAGCCACATTCAATGCAGTCCATGATTTTTTCGGTTTCCATTCTTTCAAAGTCGCCCTTTTCGGAGAGTGCACCTAATAAATAAGGTTCAAGCCCCATCGGACAAGCCGATACACACTTCGCACAACGGATACAATTTTGTGCTTCCGCACGCTTAGCTTCACTGCTATTCATGATTAAGATGCCCGAACTTCCTTTAGCCATCGGCACCTCTGTGTTAACCAATGCTTTTCCCATCATCGGGCCACCACCAATCACCTTGCCCGTATCTTCGGGCAATCCGCCACAAGCCTCAATTAGCTGTCCTAATGGAGTACCAATACGCGCTAAGAAATTAGATGGTTTAGCAAGTGATTTTCCTGTTACTGTAATCACACGTTCAAACAATGGTTTGTTTTTCTGAACCGCTTCATAAACTGCAAAAGCAGTCCCTACGTTCTGTACCACAGCACCCGTAGAAATAGGTAAGGCTCCACTAGCTACCTGACGTTTAGTTATAGCATCAATCAATTGTTTTTCACCACCTTGGGGGTATTGCACTTTCAAAGAGACTACCTCAATACCGGCGTAAGTAGATGCTATCTTAGTCATCAATTGAATGGCATCAGGCTTATTGGCTTCAATACCAATAAACGCTTTGTTGACTTTGACTGCTTTCATTAAGAGGTCTACACCAACCAAGATTTCCTCGGCATGTTCTAGCATAAGTTGGTGATCGGAGGTTAAATAAGGTTCGCACTCTACGGCGTTAATTATCACACACTCTGCCTTAAAAGAGGGCGGCGGAGTCAGTTTTACTTGTGTAGGAAAACAAGCCCCACCAAGTCCAACCACACCAGCCTCGGCTATCTTCTTTATAATCTCTTCCGAACTCAGTGCACATGTTTTAATAAGGGTGGGTGTTCTGTCGATAGTCTCTTCCCATTCATCGCCCTCTACATCGATAAATATAGCTGGCTTAGCATACCCACTCGCATCGACAATGGTGTCTATTTTCGACACTTTACCACTCACTGACGAGTGAATGGCAGCTGATACAAAACCAGCAGCTTCGGCCAACTTAGTTCCAACTTTTACCACATCGCCCTTGGCAACGATTGGTTTAGCAGGTGCACCAATATGCTGCCCTAAAAGAATCACTGCTTTCGAGGGGATCTCTGCAGCAACAATGGGCTGATGAGCCGAAAGTTTATTTTCTTGCGGATGGATACCGCCAATTGAAAATGTTTTTAACATGATATCTCTTTATTTATTTTTCTGTTACTACCGCTGCTCCTGCTACCTCAGCTTCTTCTGTTTTAGGCTTACGAGGTGGGAAATTTAACTCAAGAATACTCCCTTGCGGACAGACCTCTACGCACTTCCGACAAGCCTTGCACTTGTCTGGATCGATATAGGCTAAATTGTCTTGAAGCGTAATGGCCTCGAACGGACAGGTTTTTACACATTTGCCACAGCCAATGCAACTCACTGTACAAGCTTTACGGGCTATAGCACCTTTGTCTTTATTCACACAAGAGATGTAAACCCGACGAGATTTCTTCCCTTTAGGACGAATTTCAATAATGTGCTTCGGACAAGCCTTCACACAAGCACCACAAGCGGTACACTTCTCTTCGTCCACTTCTGGCAATCCTGTTTCTGGATTCATGTGAATCGCATCAAACGCACAAGCAGCAACACAATCGCCACAGCCTAAGCAACCATAGCTACAAGCTGTTTCACCACCATAAAGTGAGGCGACAATAGCGCAGCTCATGGCTCCATCATATTGGGTCACACGGGGACGATTAGCGCAGCTTCCGTTGCATCTTACCACAGCTACTTTGGGTTCGGATTCTGTAGCCACTAAACCGAGTATCTCGGCTACTTTACCCATGACCGGCTGACCACCAACCGGGCAAAATTTTCCTTCAAGCGAACCGGCTTTTACACAAGCATCGGCAAATCCGCTACAGCCTGGATAACCACATCCACCACAATTGGCTTGAGGTAATACTTCAGAAACTTGAGCAATACGCGGATCTTCATAAACGGCAAATTTCTTCGAGGCCACATACAGAATGATGGCTGAGACCAAAGCAATGGCTCCCAAAGAAATGACTGCAATCAGAATCAAAGTCATAATTTTAGTTATTTAGTAGGTTTTATTGTAAAAGATAGTTTTTGTTTAAGACGTGTTTTATTCAAATGAAGAGTTATATAATAAGGTATTAATGAACATAATGCCAAAAGAGCTGCATAAAGTTCACTACCTAATAAGGACATAAATAAGAATAAAAAACTAATTAAAAGAATAAAGGGAATAATAAACGCAAGCAGAACGGCGAATACCCCCATGGAGGTTTCACCGATAATCCACACTTGTTCACCAACCGAATAGGTGGATGAAGACCAATCATTGATGTCAATAATCTGATCTTTACACTCTGAGGCAGTGCAATGCCCCTTTATACTACAAGACGCACAAGCCGACGTCTGAATGATCCTAACCTGAATGTGGGAACCATTAATGCTTTCCACAATACCTGATTGCTTTATCGTATTAGTCATTTTGCAAACTCAACATTACAAATTGCGGCAAATTTAAGCATTATTTGCGAACAATAAAGCATTCGCTCATTTTTCTGAGTTTAAAGAATGTTATTTTTTAGAAGAACAGCTAAATAACCACTGAACCTTTTTAGAACAACGAAGGTGAGTCTCAAACAAGACTCACCTTCGTTGTTCTCTTTTTTATTTCAGACTTGTATGAAGTCTATTTACCATCTGTAATTTATACCAAAGCTTAACAGTTCTTTGACTTGAAAATAGCTATCGCCCTTGGTTGGCTTAGCACTGTCATCGAAACGTGCATGTACATAAAGCTTCGTAGACAAGTAACGATTCAGTATAAAATTGAAGGTATTCTCCCACTCTACACGCACCCAATCATAGTTGGTCAGGTAGTTCATGCGCGAATCCAATGTAACGGTTGGGATAATCTGCCAACTTAATGTGGGCTGGAATTGCGAACCAAAGTCATTTTTGGAAGACTTACCTTCTTCTAGACCAAACTTAGTTTCATCCACCTCATCATCACCCACGTAACGTAGGTTATAAGTCACAGGTGCCACAAAGAGTGAGAATTTCAAATTCTTCTTGTTTAACTTATAGTCCAAACCGAGACCAATTGCTAAATCGGCAGGAGACAAAAAGGAAGAAACCAAAGCCTCTTGATTAGCCTTATATCCTTTACAAAACTGCGTCTTAAATTCTAAAGATAAGGTATAATACCATTTATTATAAGCTTGCACACCAAGTTTACTGAAGACCCGAAATTGATCGGTTGTCACCAAGTAATCATGAAATTTATCGGAAGGCGTAGAAGATAGACCAACCTTAGCTTCCATCTGGTTTTCAAACAAGATCTTTTCACGGTCGTTGTAATTAGCAAATAGTTGCAAATTGGCTAAACCTGAAAAATTACTCTCTCCACCTTTATACCAATTATCCGAAATATGATTTTGACTCATCTGAATAGATCCGTTTCCTCCAGTTTCCCACCAATTGGGTTTACGGATTTTTGTTTGAACCTTTTTCACATCTTCCTTGACTTCTTCAGGCTGAAATAGACTAAGAACTTTTGCCTTAGGAGACATTTTGGGCTTAATATCTTCTCTGAAAACATCTCGACTCATGATGCGATCTTCGGTGGTTACGACTAACAAAGGATGGGTTAAATAAACATCCATCAACGCTTTATCCACCACCTCACCAGCTCGAAGGCTATGCGTAAATAGGTTTTTATTAATAGGTAAAAGTTCAGCTGTCAAATCGGGCGAAACAAATGGCTTCTCGAGCGACCAATTCAAACGAGAATAGAACTTCATCGGCGAATAGTAAAAAGCCAATGGCGAAAATAAACGGTAATAATTAGGATCCGATTCTATGTAACGTGCTGGAACAGCTGGATCATTCAAATATGCCAACTGCCCAATATATTTATTATATAGAACCGAAACCGTATCGACCGCCGGAGGCTCTTTGCTCACATCTAATTTTAAAAACAAATAAGGCTGAAGTGAAGCCGAAAGCGTATCGACTTTTGTTTTAACCTTATGATTTTGAGTTACAGACAGACGTTCTTGTTTTTCCTGCGCATTTATAGATGCAGACAAAATAAATCCGAAAGCCATTGAAAGGATGATATACTTCTTCATAACATACAAAATTTGTCGCAAAATTACATTATTTAGTTTAAAAAACATAGCTTTTATCCAAAAATACACTTTTTGATAAAAATGTTCAGGATAAAGGCTGGATACTTCTTCTTTTTTTTATATTTTTGCAGTTTTTAAGTTCAAAATTACGTCTAGTAAACAAATTATTAAAACAGTTAAAACTGTGGGAGAAACAAAGTATATTTTCGTTACCGGTGGCGTAGCCTCTTCTTTGGGAAAAGGCATTATCTCATCATCCATCGGAAAGCTGTTACAAGCTAGAGGTTATAAAGTAACCATTCAGAAGTTTGACCCGTATATCAACATTGATCCGGGTACATTAAACCCTTACGAACATGGAGAGTGTTACGTGACTGTAGATGGGCACGAAGCCGATTTAGACTTAGGACACTACGAGCGTTTTTTAGGTATCCAAACCACTAAAGCGAATAACATCACCACTGGGCGTATTTACAAAAGTGTTATTGATAAAGAACGCCGTGGCGATTATTTAGGAAAAACAGTTCAGGTTATTCCTCACATCACCGATGAAATTAAACGAAACGTCAAATTGCTAGGCAATAAGTACAAGTTCGATTTCGTCATCACTGAAATAGGTGGTACTGTGGGGGACATTGAATCACTTCCTTACTTGGAAAGTATTCGCCAATTAAAATGGGAGCTTGGACAAAATGCTCTTTGCGTACACCTGACTTATGTGCCTTATCTAGCTGCAGCAGGTGAGCTGAAAACGAAACCAACTCAACACTCTGTTAAAGAGTTGCAATCGCTGGGTGTACAACCGGATGTCTTGGTGTTACGTACTGAACATGAATTGAGTGCCAACTTACGTAAGAAAGTGGCTCTATTCTGCAACGTCGAAGAGGGTGCAGTGGTTCAATCTATTGATGCGTCGACTATCTACGAGGTGCCTCTACTGATGCAAGATCAAGGACTTGATGAAACAATCTTGCGTAAAATGGGGCTCGCTTACGGCGAAAGACCAAACTTAGATCCTTGGAAAGAGTTCTTAAGAAGACGTGCCAATGCCACAGAAACTGTAACCATCGGGTTAGTAGGAAAATATGTGGAGCTTCAAGATGCTTATAAATCAATTTTGGAAGCATTGGCTCATGCGGGCACATACAATGATCGGAAAGTTAAAATTGAGTATATCTCTTCTGAGAAGATTACCGAAGGGAATGTTGAAGAGACACTGGCCAATGTCGATGGTATTGTGATCTGCCCGGGATTCGGCTCTAGAGGCATCGAAGGTAAGTTTGTTGCAGCTAAATATACACGTGAACATGATATACCGACTTTCGGTATCTGCTTGGGTATGCAGTGTATGGCTATTGAGTATGCTCGCAATGTATTGGGTTATGCTGATGCAAACTCGGTAGAGATGGATGAGAAAACGAAACATAACGTTATCGACATCATGGAAGAACAAAAAGCAATCACGAACATGGGAGGAACCATGCGTCTAGGTGCTTTTGAATGTATTATCAACAAGAAATCGAAGGCTTTTGAAGCTTATCAAGAAGAGCATATTCAGGAACGTCACCGCCACCGCTATGAGTTCAATAACTCGTATCGAAGCGAATTCGAAAAGACAGGTATGGATTGTGTCGGTATTAATCCGGAATCGGATTTGGTTGAGGTGATCGAAATTCCTAAATTGCGTTGGTATATCGGTACGCAGTTCCACCCGGAATATAGCAGTACAGTGCTCCACCCTCACCCACTCTTCGTGGCGTTTATTAAAGCGGCTATTGGGAAAAAAGTAGATTAAAAACAATCGTAATAATAACACAAGTAAAATAACAATTTTATGGATAAAAATACCATAACAGGTCTCGTACTCATAGGCGTATTGTTGGTTGTATTCAGCTTTTTAAGCCGACCAAGCGACGAACAGGTGGCTGCTCAAAAGAAATACTACGACTCTATTGCTGTGGTACAACAGCAAAAAGAAGCTCTTGAAGCTAAAACAGTAGCTGCACTTGCTAATGAGAAGGCAACGGTTACTCCAAAAGATTCATCTGCTTTATTTTTCAACGCTCTAAGTGGTACTAAATCTTTGACTACAATTCAGAATAACCTGGTTCAACTTACGCTTTCTAACAAAGGCGGCCGGATAGCTTCGGCTCAGCTCAAGAATTATAAAGCACAGGATAAAAAAAGTCCGGTGGTTTTATTCAACGAGGAGGATGCCAATATCTACTTTAACTTTTACAATAAAGATGGGGCTATTCAAACAAAAGATTACTATTTTGAAACGGTCAACCAAACGGATAGTAGCGTTACCATGCGTTTAGCTGCTGATAGTGCGAGTTATATCGACTTTATTTATACTCTAAAAGCGGATAGTTATCTGACTAGTTGTGTGATTAAAGCTACAGGAATGGAATCGTACCTTTCTGCCACAACGCACTATGTTGATATTGCATGGACCCAAAAAACTCGCCAACAAGAAAAGGGTTTTATGTATGAAAATCGATTGGCAGAGCTGACTTATAAGCTAACGGATGCTAATGTCGATAATTTATCAGCAAGCAAAGATGATGAAAAAAGCATAGAAGGTACAGTCAACTGGGTGGCTTTCAAAAATCAATTCTTCTCTTCGGTCTTTATAGCTGACCAACAGTTTGGTAAAGCAAAAGTAAAATCGATAATGGAGAAAGAGAAGAGCGGATACATCAAGGATTATTCGGCCGAAATGAATACATTTTTTGATCCGACTGGCAAACAATCTACAGACATGTTCTTCTATTTTGGCCCGAACCACTACAAGACGCTCAAAGCATTAGATAAGGGACGTGATAATGAGTGGGAATTGGACAACTTGGTTTACCTAGGATGGCCGGTAATTCGTTGGATTAATAAGTATGTGACAATTAATCTGTTCGACTGGCTCACGAAATGGGGCTTGAGCATGGGGGTTGTACTGCTTATTTTAACGATCATTGTTAAAGTGGTGGTTTACCCGGCTACTTGGAAAACGTATATGTCTTCGGCTAAGATGCGTGTCTTGAAACCGAAAATAGATCTCATCAACCAAAAGTATCCGAAACAAGAGGATGCAATGAAAAAACAACAAGAGGTCATGGGGCTTTACAGCCAATATGGGGTGAGTCCGATGGGAGGATGTCTACCAATGTTGCTACAGTTCCCTATCTTGATGGCGTTATTTATGTTCGTTCCAAGTGCTATCGAACTGCGCCAACAAAGTTTCTTGTGGGCTGATGACTTGTCGACTTATGATGCGTTCATTAATTTACCATTCAACGTGCCGTTCTTAGGTGATCACTTGAGCTTGTTTTGCATCTTGATGACAGCAACCAATCTGCTTAACACCAAATATACGATGTCTATGCAGGACAACGGTTCACAACCGCAGATGCCGGCCATGAAATGGATGATGTATCTAATGCCTTTGATGTTCTTGTTCGTCTTGAATAGCTATCCGGCAGGATTGAACTACTACTACTTTATTTCAACATTGATTAGTGTTGTTACCATGATTGCACTTCGTAGAACAACAAATGAAACGAAGTTGCTGGCCATCATGGAAGCAAAGAAAAAAGACCCGAAGCAAATGAAAAAGAGTGGTTTTGCGGCTCGTCTGGAAGCTATGCAAAAGCAACAAGAGGAAATGAAAAAGAACCGTTAAGAGAGACTTAACAGAACGAATATTCATATAAAGACTGGCCGGACTACGCTAATGAAGTAGTCCGGCTTTCTTTTTGATAGTTTACCAAACAAAAAAGAGGCTTTTATTCTAGATGATAACACTTTTTTAATTATCTTCGCCTACAAGTTATGTAGTTATTTATGAAACAGAGAGCAAGGCGTTCTGTTTCTTTTCAAATCAATCTATTTATGAAACAAACCAATTTATTAATCATGTCGGCAGCAATGATGTTAGCTTCATGTACAGGAAGTAAACAGGCAAGCGGAACAGATGGGGTACTGATTGGAAAATCAGAACTCAAAATAGAGAATAGACGAATGACTCCGGAAGCTTTATGGGCCATGGGACGTATCGGCGAATTCTCTGTATCGCCCGATGGGCAGAGAATAGTATATACCGTAGCGTATTATAGTGTTCCGGAAAACAAAAGCAACCGTGAAGTCTTTGTGATGAATGCCGATGGCAGCGATAACTGCCAAATTACTCACACAGCTTTCCAAGAGAATAACACCGTCTGGATTAAAGGTGGAAAAAAAATCGCATTTTTAAGCAACGACAACGGAAGTAGCCAACTTTATGAAATGAATCCTGACGGTAGCGACCGCAAACAACTTAGCAACTACGAGGGTGACATAGAGGGGTTTTCTTTTTCACCAGACGAAAAGAAGTTGCTGTTTATAGCACAAATCAAAACGAAAGAGAGTACAGCCGATAAATATCCTGATCTACCTAAAGCGTCGGGTATCATTATCAAAGACTTAATGTATAAGCATTGGGATGAGTGGGTAACAACTGCTCCACACCCATTTGTGGGCGATTTTGATGGTGCGAGCTTCACAAATATCACGGATATTCTAAAAAACCAACCGTTTGAAAGCCCAATGAAGCCTTTTGGTGGCATCGAACAATTGGCCTGGAATAAAACGTCGGATCAGATAGCCTATACTTGCCGTAAAAAGGTTGGTTTGGAGTATGCAAAATCGACCAACTCGGATATTTATATTTACGACTTGAAAACTCAAACAGAGAAAAATATCACCGAAGAGAATAAAGGTTACGATACCAACCCACAATATTCTCCAGATGGACAGTATATCGCTTGGTTGAGTATGGAACGCGATGGGTATGAAGCCGACCAAAACCGCTTGTTTATTATGAATTTAAAAAGTGGAGAGAAACGCTTTGTCAGCCGCGCTTTTGAGTCGAATGTGGGACAGTTCGTTTGGAGCGAGGATACGAAACATATTTATTTCACCGGCGTTTGGCATGGTGAGACACAAATCTATCGCTTAGATTTAGCGAACGACTCTATTCAGCCTATTACTTCTGGAATGTACGATTATGACGGGGTTGCTCTTCTGAAAGATCGCTTGGTTACGAAACGTCACTCAATGAGTATGGGAGATGAAATCTACACCGTAGCTCTTGATGGAACGCCAACTCAATTGACTCAAGAAAACAAACATCTATATGATCAGATGGATTTTGGCAAAGTGGAAGGGCGTTGGATGAAAACAACTGATGGGCAACAAATGCTCACTTGGGTTATTTATCCGCCTCATTTCGATCCAGCTAAAAAGTACCCCACCTTGTTGTTCTGCGAAGGTGGACCACAAAGTCCGGTTAGCCAATTCTGGTCGTATCGTTGGAACTTCCAAATCATGGCGGCTCACGATTACATCATCGTTGCCCCGAACCGCCGTGGGCTCCCTGGCTTCGGACTAAAATGGAACGAAGAAATTAGTGGTGATTATGGCGGCCAATGTATGAACGATTATTTCACCGCTATCGACGAAATAGCCAAAGAGCCTTTTGTAGACAAAGAGCATCTGGGATGTGTCGGTGCTAGCTTTGGTGGGTTCTCTGTTTATTGGTTGGCTGGTCATCACAACAAACGTTTCAAAGCTTTCATCGCACACGACGGCATTTTCAACATGGAAATGCAATATTTGGAAACCGAAGAGAAGTGGTTTGCTAATTGGGATATGGGTGGTGCTTATTGGGAAAAGGAGAATGCCATCGCCCAACGGACGTTCGCTAACTCACCGCATAAGTTTGTAGATAAATGGGATACACCGATTCTCTGTATTCACGGTGAAAAAGACTACCGTATCTTAGCCAACCAAGCGATGGCGGCTTTTGATGCAGCTGTTATGCGTGGTGTCCCAGCCGAACTTCTACTCTATCCGGATGAAAATCACTGGGTGCTTAAACCACAAAATGGGGTGCTCTGGCAACGAACGTTCTTTGAATGGCTCGATCAATGGCTCAAAACAGAAAAAGCAGCTCAGTAAATTAGTACAGAGTGTTTTCGTAAAAATAGAAAGCGCGGTAAAATACCGGTACGCTAATAATCCAAAAAGCCCGAGCATTTCGATGCTCGGGCTTTTTTCTACAGTTCTTGGTGACTAGACAACTAGCATAACGTAATGAGCTACCTTACCAAGACCTGCTCTATCTCTAAAATATACATCTCGTGATACCCGCCATGCGACTCATACCAACGTTCTATAAAGCCCGGTTCTAAGAAACATTCTGGTTTAATACTATCTGCATACATCTTTCTGCAAACCAATGATAAACGCGATTCTTCAAAAAGAACCGTATCATTTTGGCCACCAACAGGTGTTAGTCCAGTAGCTTCTATCTTATCTACTTCCTTACCCGATTTCGAGCCACAAATGGCATGTACTTTCTTATGTTCCTCACCCAAAAAAGAGAGAGTTAAACGGTTGCATTTTTCTATAAATTCATGCGTATAACGCTCAGGTCGGATAAAGACGAAAGCCACAGGCTTGTTCCACAACCAACCGATACTTCCCCAACTAGCAGTCATCGTATTACATGCACCAAGTGGCCCTGCTGTAACTAACATCCACTCTTTACCGATCGTCTCTATAAAATTCTCTTTCAATTCTGCTACTGCAATCTCTTTCATTTCATCTATTCTTTGATTATAAAACTTCATTAAAATATAGGTACTTTAAGTAACACACCTACCTTTCAAAAGCATTAACGCTTGCGCTTCAATCGGATCACCTCACCCAATCCAGGCACTTCTATACGTATATTCCGCTTCTTTGCTTCCGAAGTAAACACTTGCGGCGGATCATGAAGTGGTTCGTCCGATAAATCGAATGTTCCATAATGCATCGGAATAGTCACTTTGGCTCCCATCTCTTGCGCAGCTGTCAGTGATTCATACGGAGAGATATGATTCGGACGCATAAACCAACGAGGTTTATACGCACCTATCCCCAACAAAGCATAGTCGGGTTTACCGAAAAGCTCCGGTATCTCACGAAAATGGTTCGAATACCCCGTATCGCCACTGTAATAGAGAGAGAATGTATGCCCCACTTCAATCATAAATGCCCCCCACAAGCGTTGCCCACCATCACGAACCGAACGTTTGCTCCAGTGTTGCGCCGGCAGAAAAGTCATTTTCAACTCTTCATCTTGCATTTGCTGATACCAAGCCGCTTCAATAACAGAGAGTTCAGGAAACCATGACTGCACCAATTCGCCAGTTCCTAAGCCACAGAAGAGCGTCATCTGCGGATTATTTTTCAATAAGCGGGCGATACTTTTCCGATCAAGATGATCAAAATGATCGTGACTGATCAACAGATAATCAATACCAGTAAAAATATCGGGATTGGCCGGACACTCACTCTTCCGACGGACAAAAGGAATATGCCCAAAAACAGGATCGAACATGATACGCTTACCAGCAATCTGGAGAAAGAAAGAATTATGTCCCAACCAAATCAACGCATCACCCTCTACATGAGCTAATGTCTGCAAGTAATTGACTGGCGGATTCCACTTCACCGCTCTCTTCTCTTTCCGTTGCGGATTAGGCGATAATCGCCACTTTAGTACACTTCCCATACCTGGTCGGTGCCGATGCTGTCTATTAAAAAAACGCCCACGAGCAGTAGGGTTGCCTCTCCAATACGGATTGACACTACCTAAACGTTCATTTCTCCGGAAACAAATATGTTCTCCCATACCTTTCTATATACCTTAAACCTGACTACAAACATAGCTAATTTTCTTGATTAACAGAATACTGAAAGAAAAAATGCGCCCCATTTTTATTAAAACAGAGCACATTTTAAGTTAAATTCAAAATCGTCAATCACCTCAAGACCAATGGAGCCAAAAGCTAGGCAGATGCCAACCAATCATGGCACTACAACTTACCACAGCTATCAGACTGATAAACCAAAGAATAATCAAAATCCATTTCGAAGTGGTGCTCATTGGTGTCCATTGAAACAGCTGGCGAAAAATGGCATGAACTAGACCAAACAACGGAATACCCACTAAAGCCAATCCAGCTATTGTACTAATAATGGCTATTGCAGGTGACGTACCAATCGGTGCATAATTAATCATCGGAATAAGGTTGACTAATGCCGCCCAACCGCCAATAGCCAAGGTGATTAGCACCACAATCAATACGACAAAAGCAATGGCAAATGCAAACAAAGCAGGGAAACAGACCACCAAAAGCGCTACCAAAAAGACTTTAAATACAACCGATACGACAGCGATAATGGCATCTAACACTTTTTGTAAAGCAGTACGCGGTTTATCTGATTTGATAAAATCATTCACTCCGTTAGATACTTTTTCAAACCCATCGGTCACTGTTTTTCCAATGTTTTCGACCGTCACCGCTTCACCACGCATATGAAGCTTTTCACCAGCTGTCAAAGCCTCCGGAATAACAATCCAAGCAATAATATAAGGCAAGACTACTGGAATATTCACAAACGGTACAAAGAAAAGCGCTACTAACGCAATACGTACCCAAGTCACATCCCAATCAAAATAGGCAGCTACACCAGCGGCTACACCTCCCAATACTTTATCATCGGGATCCCGATACAAGCGGCGTTGACGCGCTTGCTGCGTTGTTTGTTCGGAAGTGTGTCTGTTCTGATCGGTACCTGAAGCAGTCCAACCTTTATCACTATCGGCTACCGACTCACCAAAATCTTCTGGTTTGCCTACACGAGTGATCACCTCTTCTACATCAGCTAGCGTAATAACCTCTACATGAGCAGACAGTTTCTCGGCAAAAAGTTCTGCTATTCTATTCTCAATATCCGTAACAATCTCTTCGGCACCTTGTTGCTTACGAAAATGTTGCTTTAAGTTAGACAAGTATCTATCCAACAAGCGGTAAGCATCCTCATCAATGTGATAAACTCTGCCACCTAAATTTACAGTTAATGTCTTTTTCATCTTTATTTACTATTATCGGGTTATTTATCTATTAGCAATGTGATTCACGGTCTCGTTGAGCTCACGCCAAGAAAGCTCTAGTTCATTGAGAAAGCCCTCCCCTTTTTCCGTGAGTTTATAGTACTTTCGGGGTGGTCCTTGCGTCGATTCTACCCATTCATAACTCAACAGATCATCATTTTTCAAGCGAGTCAGTAACGGATAAAGTGTTCCTTCCACAACAATGAGCTGTGCCTCTTTCAGTTTCTGTATGATGTCCGAAGCATAAGCCGATTCTTTGTGCAACAAAAGCATGATGCAATACTCTAACATGCCTTTCCTCATTTGCGATTTTACATTGTCTACATTCATAGGTCTTTTCTTATTTAATCATTAGACGGAACAAATATAGGTTTTGGTTGAGTACTATGTATAGCATAATACTATATTTAAGCATAGTTAACACTCCATGAGTTGTATTTAGATATATCAATTAAAGCTAATCAGCGCGTTAATCCCCTATTAGTAAAGCTTTTAAAAGCCTTTTAAAGCCATTTACTTGACTAACGACTTATTTTTATCTACATTCGCATTTTCTACAACTTAGCACATAGGAAATGAATCAAAGCAGAGTCTAACGGTATATGAACAACAAAAAGGAAGCGAAAGAGTTTGAAGCAATCGTTCGGGACTACCATCAGATGGTTTTCCGAACCCTTCTCGGCTTTGTTCATCTCAAAGAAGATGCCGAGGATTTAACGCAAGAGGTGTTTATCCGAGCTTTTAGTAGCTGGAATAAGTTTCGTGGTGATGCTGAGGTGTCAACATGGCTTTATCGTATCAGTGTTAATTTGGCTTTGAGTTATATAAAAGTAAAAAACAGAAAGAGTTTGTTGCAACTGAGCGAAGAGGCTTTCGCCCTTTTATTCAATCGAAGCAACGGTGATAAAAACCCAGAGCAAGTGCTAGAGCAACAAGAGCGTGATAAAAAGATTGCTGATGCAATAGACGGACTACCTGAGAAACAACGTACCGCTTTTGTTTTATCGCGCTATGATGAACTGTCTCAAAAAGAGGTGGCTACTATCATGCAGATTTCTGAAGGGGCTGTGGAGCAGCTCTTGATTCGAGCAAAAACAAATTTGCAAAAAAAACTTCGACTAGCCATAGGAAAAGAAAATAACTAAAGTCTAACCTTTTAAACTAAACCCAATATGAGACATTTAGATGATTATATCAACCGGCAGAAACAAACAGAACCGTCGCCTTTTTTAGTCGACAAGATTCTGAAGCGTCTGGAAGAGCCGCAACCTGAACGTACGCAAATCACCTTTTGGCAAGGTGCAGCGGTAGCAGCAAGCGTTGTCATCGTAGTGATGCTGGGCATCTCGATAGGCAACAGCTTTAAGCAACCTACTGAATATCTTTCCATTAACGATAACCAAATAGAAAATTTCTCAATACTCATAACCGATGAAAACGAATAAAACGCTATTACTCTGGTGGGCAGTGGGCTTATTGCTGATCTTAAACCTTGTCACCATCGCTACAGTGGTCTATCATACCCGCTACAGCGAGGATCAGGAATTGATTGTGATTGAGCCGGATACCCCACCACTTAACGGCCGGTTCTTTAAGCAGCACCTCTCTTTTGATACCGACCAAATGGCGATGTATCGGACTGCTCACCGCTTATTTCAGGTAAAAGCAAATGAAATTATCAGAGAGATGGAGCGATTAAAAAAAGAGATGTACAATGAGTTGATTGCAGCAACACCTAACCAACAGCGGATAAAAGCAATCGCTACCGAAATTGGTTTCCAGCATCAAAAGCTCAAAGAAGAGACGGCGCACTTTTATCTAACGATCAAAGCTAATTGTACACCGGAACAACAACAAGCGTTACAACTGCTCTTTAAGCCGTTGTTCCAGAATACGCCTAATACCGGTGGTGGTCATTGTCGCCGAGGAGGATATAGGCAAGGTAATCAGTCAAACAGAATAAATAATACTAACCCATAAAAAAAAATGAAAATGAAAACAAAAGTAAGCTTAGCAGTATTGGCATTTATGGCTATGACCACAATCGGTTTGGCACAAAACACCACAAAGAGTACCACCAATAAGGAACCGGCTCGTCGGGCTTGTTTCGTTGATGAGAACAAAAACAAGATTTGTGATAAATACGAAAATGGTACATGCAAAGTGGGTTGTGGCACTGCCTTACGCGATGGCAACGGACGTGCTCAAGGGGTACGCCAAGGAAAAGGACGTCATTGCCATGCACAAGGATGCAAAAGACAAGGTCTACGTAATGGCAGCGGACGTGCTAATGGCGGGCGACAACTGCACTTTGTTGATACCAATAAAAATGGGGTGTGCGACCGTTTGGAAACAACAAAAGCCACCGATACTAAAAAATAAATCAGATGAATACGCTGCATCTCTAGGGCGATTCTTCGGGATTTTTTAAATCAAAGCGACGTGTTTCTCTGAAAAAAGAGAGGCACGTCGCTTGCAATTAGGCCCTTTAATAAAAACATTTCTTTCCACCGATTCGTTTTATAGAAAAACAACTATGAGAAGAGCCATATCTATCCTCCTATTCCTTGCAATCGGACTTTTTGCTTCCGCGCAACAGGCATATACCATCAAGGGAACGGTCATCGACAAACGAACCCGTCGCCCCATTGAACTCATCAATGTAGTGGTCAGAGGATTAAACCAGGGGAGCGTCACCAATTCAAACGGTGAATTCAAGATCAGTCCAATCTCTCCGGGCATTTATACGCTACAAGCGAGTGCGATCGGTTATAATACTCAAACAACCCCTGAATACATTTTATCCACCAAAGATTTGCACCTTACCATCGAGATGGAGGAGAGCTTAACAGCGCTAGAAGGTGTCACTGTATCGGCCAATACTTTTAGACGAAAAGCGGAAAGTCCAGTGGGCCTACGCATCATTGGTCTTCAGGAGATAGAAAAAAGCCCGGGAGCCAATCGCGACATTTCGCGCATTGTCCAGTCTTATCCAGGTGTTGCCTTTTCACCTGTAAGCTACCGAAATGATCTGCTTGTTCGAGGAGGGGCGCCATCTGAAAATCGATTTTATATCGATGAGATCGAGATACCCAACATCAATCATTTCTCTACCCAAGGGGCATCAGGGGGACCTGTTGGCATCATCAATGCCGATTTAATTCGTGAAGTCAACTTCTACAGCGGTTCCTTTCCTGCTAATCGTGGCAATGCACTGAGTGCTGTCTTAGATTTTAAGTTGCGCGATGGTGATCAGGAGCGTCATTCTATTAAAGGTTCTTTGGGCGCTTCGGAAGTTTCATTGGCTTCGAATGGTCCCATCGGGCAACGGACTACTTATACGGCATCACTCCGACAGTCTTATTTGCAATTCCTATTTAAACTCTTTAATCTGCCGTTTCTCCCCACATTCACCGATGGACAATTCAAAATTAAAACCAAATTGAATGCCCACCATGAAATTACAGTGCTTGGATTGGGAGCGATCGATCGAATGCGTCTCAATAATGAAGCCGACGATGAAAACGGGGAATATATCCTAAGCTACCTACCTCAGATAGAACAAGAGACATTTACTCTAGGTACTGTTTACCGGCACTATTCGGACACGCACATTCAATCGGTTATCCTGAGCCACAGCTTTTTAAACAACAGGAATACGAAGTACCGTAATAATGACGAGAGTAACGAGGAGAATTTAATGCTTCGCTACCGTTCTACAGAGCAAGAGAGTAAATTTCGCTTTGAAAATCAAACGAACTTATCGAATTTTAAGATTCAAACGGGTGTGAACTTGGAATGGGCTAGTTATGAGAATCGAACCATTCAAAAGCGGTATACGGAGGTTGGGCTGACAGAAAATTACGAAACGTCCATTCATTTATGGAAATGGGGAGCGTTCGGGACAGTCAGCTATGAATCGAATGATGAACGTTTTATGGCATCAGCGGGGGTTAGAGCAGATGCCAACAACTATGCATCGGCTTTAAAGAATCCTATGCGTCAACTTTCACCACGCTTATCGCTCTCCTATCTTTTATCAGACCGATGGGCTGTGAGTGGAAATACAGGGGTGTATTATCAACTTCCGCCTTATACAGCTTTAGGGTTCAAAGACCAGTCTGGTGCATTGGCCAACAAAGCTCTAAAGTACCTGGAAGTCAGCCAGGCTTCTCTAGGTATCAGCTGGCAACCTCAAGCGAATAGTAAACTAACTCTGGAGTCTTTTTATAAACATTACGACAACATGCCTTTTTCCATCACCGATGGTATCCCCTTGGCTGGTAAAGGCAATGACTATGGCGTGGTAGGCAACGAAGCTTTAACATCGGATGCTCGCGGACGATCATATGGTGTGGAGTTGTTATTTAAATGGATCATGCCACAGAAGTTCAATGTGGCCTCTTCGCTGACTCTCTTCAGAAGCGAATTTAAAACAGCATCTAAAACTTATTTCCCTTCTGCGTGGGATAATCGTTATATATTCAACTTAAATGGCACGTACAACTTACCCCGCTCATGGAGCATTGGCCTTAAATTAAGCAGCATTGGGGGAGCACCTTATACGCCTTATGATGAGGAGAAATCTTCATTGGTCAGTGCTTGGAACGCACAAGGACGCCCCTATTTAGATTATAGCAGATACAATGCTTCTCGCCTTAGCTCTTTTACCCAACTCGATGTAAGAATAGACAAAACGTATCACCTGAAATCAGCCATGGTGGGATTTTATATGGATATTCAAAATGTAACAAAAAGTATCCTGAAAAGTCCAGACACCCCCATTAGCACGGGAGAAATTGCCAATCCATCGGCACCTGCCAACGAGCAGCGCTATCGCATGAAAATGATCAAGCAAGAAGATGGAACCATTATACCAACTATCGGAATAACAGTGGAATTTTGATTTTTAAAAGGTGAGAGTCCTAAATCATCAGAAGATTTTATATCTTTGGCTACTGATAAGACAGCATCATGAAATCTAAATTCAAAGCATACCAAACGGAGCAACAACTGTGGCAGGCATTCTTGGCGGGAAACAAGAGTGCTTATGCTCAATTGTTCGATGAATACGTGGATGCAATGTACGCTTACGGCCGGAAAATGACCACTGATGGCGAATTAGTAAAAGATGCTATTCAAGATGTGTTTGTAAAGCTTTACAATAACCGCAGTAACCTGAATGAAACAACTTCTATAAAAGGATATCTTTTCGTGGCCTTGAAACGCACACTGATCAATTTGTTTGATGACAAAAGAATGATGCCTATCGACAGTGAGTCTGTTCTCTTCGAAATAAAACTGCTCTCTGAGACAACCTTTAAAGAGGAACAAGAACTGTACGATGATGCTATCAAAACGAAATTAGAGCAAGCGCTTCGTGAACTGACTTCACGCCAACGAGAGGCTATCTACCTCTATTATATACAGGAAATCCCGCTGACTGAAATCCCCGATCTATTGGGAATGAATTATCAGTCAACGAGAAATCTCTTGCATCGGGCCATGACTAAACTCCGAATGCAACTCGGCTCTTTATCGGCCTCAAGCAGTGTATCACTCCTTTTGTTGCACTATCTATCGAAGTAATAAATCGATTAAAAGGCCGATTATTTCCTCGAATAAGTGGTTCGATTAATTCCAATGCCTTTCAAGGTTAGCCGCTTCCAAGTGGGCGGTAATACTCCGGAAGCTTCTTGAACAATCCCCTTATCGGTGATGCTCAATCCGCCAAATCCCATCAGTACCGTTTGAAGAACCCCGCCTGCACCAGTCACGAAATAAGGATTCTGTCCGCCTTTCGTTTCAGCAATCACTCTAAAAGGCGGATTCAAGTTCGGCTGGTAAGCATCTTGAAAGAAATGCGCCGCTTTCTCCGCCTCTCCCAACCGAGCATATAATAGAGCAAAAATGGCTTGTGTCATAGCAGGTGTCCCTTTTTCTGGCACTCGCGTTTCATAATAGTGCAAATCCTTCCTGATCTGTTCAGGTTTAGTGATTAACCCCAACGGATAAGCCAACAAGTTTACATCGGCTTGTTTAATCGGTTCTCCGCCATAAGTTGCATGTTCCTTGGTCGTTCCATCGGGGAATGTAAGGATGGTCAATCCATCGGCAACCTCTTTCCATCGAGGGTTAACAGGCTGTTTCAATAGTCGTTCAGCTTGTGCCACCGCACGAAAGTTGGCTATAGCTACACCATTGGTAAACGCATTATCATCTACATTTTCGGCCCATTCATCGGCAGCCACTACGTTGCGAATGTGGTAACGCTGATCATCACCCTTCTCAACCCGACTCAGCCAAAACGTAGCAGTCTCTTTCAACAGAGGGTAACCACAGCGACGCAACCAATCGAGGTCTTGTGTAGCTCGGTAATAGTTCCAGGCAGCTAAGGCCACACACCCCGTAATATGATGTTCAAACGTACCGGTAAGTGCCCAAACAGGGGTCTCTTCGAAACCACTTTCTGCACTCTCCCAAGGGTACATTGCACCTTTGTAACCATGCTCAAAAGCGTTTTGTCTTGCAGCTTCCAAACGGTTGTAACGGTAGTCGATAAGCGATTTAGCTAATTCAGGCTTCAACATCAACAGCGCCGGTAGCATCCAGGTATCGGCATCCCAAAAGACATGCCCATTGTACCCCAATCCTGATAATCCCATCGGTGAAACAGAGAGTGCCGAGCCCTCTCGTACAAACGAATAAAGATGATAGATCATGCTGTGCACATCTTGTTGCGCTTGTGCATCTCCTTCTATTTCGATATCACTCTGCCAGAGATCGCTCCACAAGGCTTGGTGTCTAGCCAACAAGCGTTCGCATCCTTCGAGGTTTGCAAAAATAGCCAATCGCTCAACTTCGTTCATCGGATCGGGATGATGATCGGAGGTAAGTGTAGCACCCAAGACACAAAAGCGATAATGCTCACCTTTGCGTAACACTTTGTTGAAACGCATATAGTGGCTGTTGCTGTTGGGAGTGTTATGCACCACTTGCGGTTGCTCGTTGCTCTTCTCCGGAAAAAGAAAAGTCGACGAGGCGCCTATCTTCTTTTTGCCGGTGGGGCTATCGGCAACTGTCGTCAGCAACTTTATTGCCGCATGTTTACGCCATATCTCATTATAGAACATCTGCCCCTGACGAAAAGCATCGGGAATCTCATGGTTATTGCTGACCGTTAAATTCAGCTCTTCGCGAGGCACCACATCAACCACCAACATAGCTCCATAAGGCAACTGCCTTAAAGCGAGGTAGGAATAAGTCACCTCTGCTTTCTCACCAAACAAAAACGAAGAGGTCAGCTTGGCCTCTTTCATGTCGAGTGTCTGGGTAAACCCACTGATATTAGTTCTATTAATGGTTTTTCCATCGATAGCCATCGAAACATTCAGCATGTTAAAACCATTCATGAAGTTACTGACCCGCCCGCGTCCATATTGATCCCAACTACCAGCTAGAACCACCGTAGAGGTCTTCAACGGTTCGGGTGCCGATACAATACCAAGCATGCCATTGGCAACCGTCACCCCATAATAAGAGTCAGACTGAATGGTTGTAGCCGTTATTTTCCAAGGATCTTGGGCATACAGATGACCTGCTAAACAGATAATCACCCCTGCTATTAAACTACTTTTTCTCATCATTTATTGAATTAAATAGATACCGATAGAGAGAGCAGGCACTTGCAAAGCCAATCTCTTTCCGCGGCAACGAATGTGTTGTTTTTTGTTTTCATCTCCCACAAAGATAGGTGAAACCGATCGAATAGGGCTAGAAACCAACCGATTTGTTTCCACTCTCTTACCAGAAGGATTGATACAGATCAGCAGGCGTTGCCCCCCTTGTCGGCGTTCATACACCAATGGATAAGCATTTTCGGCATTTTGGAAAAACTCGATATCCCCCCGACAAGCCAATGCCGGATAAGTCTGTCGTAAACGCAACAACTGTCGCACAACATTCAACGTCGACCGACTCTCTTTTTCTTGCTGTTCCACAGAAGGGCGATCAGCCAAGGAATCAATAGGCAAATAAAAGTGCGACAGCGGCGCTGTGGAGAACCCCGCTCCCACACTGTCATCCCACTGCATAGGAGTGCGCGATCCGGCTCGATTTCCTTTACTCAAAAGACTCCCCTCTTTATTAGGCAGTCCATCTATAAACCGCATGCCAATCTCATCGCCATAGTAAATGCAAGGTACCCCAGGCTGAGTCAGGAAAAAGGCCAAAGCAGCATGAACCTCCGCAAGGTTATCCCGACGCCCACACCGAATACGTTGGAAATCATGATTTCCAGTAGGAATACAGAGGTGCCCTTTGGTCCCGGCCGCTTTCAAACAAGCCGCTAAATTATCAATATAAAGCTCTGGTGAACCCACCCCTTGCGTATCAAAGAAACAGGTATCTCTACGATAAGTCCCCACTTCGTTAAACATCAACTCCCGATAGCCCGTGCGACCGAAATGTATGATGAAATCCATCATAAAACCCACCTGCAAAGCCTTTTGCGGATTACTCCACTCTGCCAACAAAATACCATCTGGATAGAGCGTTTGAAAATGGATACGGATATCATGCCACAAAGCAGTTGTCCCCTTTAAATCGGGGTCATTCTTCACCAAAGACCCCGCCATATCTACCCGAAATCCATCACACCCCATCTGCATCCAATAATCGATAATGTGCTTCAATTCACGTCGTGTAGCCATGGGGCCTGGGGCAGTGATAGGCTGTTCCCAAGGTGCATCTGGATTAGGCTCGCCATAACCATAGTTTAGAGCCGGCTGACAATCGAAATAGTTTTTTCGGTACGTCCCGTTTCGTTCAAAAGAGCCACTCACAAACTTTTCCGGCTTTAAGGTAGAATCGTTTGTCCAAATATAGCGGTCAGTATAGGCATTTTGTTCCTTCTGCTGAGAATATTTAAACCAAGGCGACTGATCGGACGAGTGTCCAGCCACCAAGTCCAGCACCACTCGCATTCCCCGCCGATGAGCTTCGACGAACAACCGACGCAAATCCTCATTCGTCCCATAACGTGGAGCTACCCGGTAAAAATCAATCACATCATAACCCGCATCTTTAAAAGCCGAATCAAAACAAGGGTTCAGCCACAAAGTGTTACAGCCGATAGAACGAATATAATCCAACCGACGTATAATTCCCTGAATATCACCAATGCCATCGCCATCAGTATCTTGGAAACTCTGCGGATAAATCTGATAAAACACCGCACGCTCTATCCACGTGGGCAATTTGAAAGCTGGCTCCTGCGACCAGACAGAACTGATCGACAACCAGCAGATAGATAAAAAAAGCCAAAAACATCTCATGTCGTATCTCCTTTTTTTAAATGATAAAGCTCCATAAAGGGCAGGCCAACAGCTGTATCCTAAACAGAGCTTTATACAAATGATATCTAAAAAACTAAGACCTATCTCTCTACTCGCCTATTCATACCCTTTATTCTGCTTCAGATCCGAATTGGCTTCCAAAGCACTCAACGGGATAGGCAACAAAATTTTATAAGGCTCCGAAACCGGTTTTTCATACCGTGCTGCACAGTAATGATTAAAGCGAACCATGTCGTTACGCCGAGAAGGACCGTCCCAATAGAACTCATATCCACGCTCGTTATAAATCTTCTCCAAGGTAAGCTCATCCTGTTTGTACAAAGCCACCCCACGTTTTTGACGAACAGCATTTATATCATCCAACGCCCCTTTAGCATCATTGTTGCGTAATTTTGCTTCAGCACGCATCAAGTAGATATCAGTCAACCGATAATATTGAAAATCATTCTCACTCTTATTACCGTAAGTCGATGCAGGATCAGGACCATACTTCACCACCCTTGCTCCTTGCGCTTCGGTTGAGTTCTGTACACTAAACTCCGGCGTATACATCAAATCAACTCCGGTACGTGTTTTCAATTTCTCGCCCTTCATATTATATTGTTGCCCAACCAAAATACCTAGATTAAGCCCTGTCTGACTTCTCAACCGGTTATCTTGATAACGTGGATCAGTTGTATCCCAAGTACTCAAGAAATCGGGTGTTGTACAACAGCCGTTCCACATCCCTTTAAACGCTCCAAACGTTTGGTTGTAATGCAACGTGATGTTCAGCCAATCAATGCCCGATAACCCAGCAGTCATGTTGTAAATAATAGGTAAAATAGTCTCCGTCTGATCCGAATAAGTTTCATTAAAAGCCAAGTAAAGCTTCCAATAATCATCGGCCAAAACATACTTGCCCGATTTAATCACGTCATCACACACCTCGATCACCTCCTTCCATTTAGTCTGTCCATCGGCGAATGTCGGTGCAGTACCCGTATAGACCTGATAATTCAAATAAAGTTTAGCCAAGAGCAGTTGTGCAGCAGCGCGTGTCACACGTCCGTAAGGCACCTCCCCTTTGAGTTTGAGCAAAGGAATAATCTCTGTCAGTTCACGTTCGATACGTGTAATTGCTTCCGCCCGTTCTAACAACTGCGGTTTCTTAGAAAAATCGATCTCCGTATATTCACGCATCGGAAACTTACCGAAACAATCCATCAAGTGATACATGCACAACGCCCGGATAAAACGCGTCTCGTTGATAAAATTCTTCACCTCATCGGTCTGTTCAAACTTCGACAAGTACAACAAAGCCGTATTACACTTCGTAATCCCGATCATGAAGCTATTCCACGTATTTTTGATATACGTATTCTTATCATCATACTCATGCGTAAATAACGTTCGGTAATTCGCATTATTCCAGTCCGTACCCCGCGTAGGAAACACCACTTCATCGGTCACACTTTCCAAAACAAGCCACACCCCGCTCCGACTCTGTAAATCACGCAAATAAGCATATGCCGGTGCCACAATCATCGGTGCATTCTTACTATCGGCAATAGCTTTCGATCCATCTTTCTCATTCAATATCTCCTCCTGCAAGTTGGTACATCCAACCAAGGAAAAAATCACAAGCAAACTATATATGAGATTCGTTATATTTTTCATACATCATATCAATTATTAGGTTTAAAAATCGGCCGATAGTCCCAAGCTGAAACTACGTGCCATCGGGTAAGTAGTCCATCCGATACCCAATGATGGCACACCGTTCTTAGTACGATTAGCATTCACTTCAGGATCATAACCACTATAACCAGTGATGACAAACAAGTTATTACCAGTCAGTGTCACTTTCAAGTTACTCAGCCATTTTTTACTCTTCAACGGAACAAGATATCCCAAAGTAGCACTGCTTAAGCGCAAGTAAGAACCACTTTCAATATAGCGGCTTGAATAATCGAGCACGTTATCCAAAGCCTCCGGTTGTGTAGTAGCATGCACAGTGGTGTTATATCCTTTAGAGAACAGACTCAAGTTGTCCATCACATTAGCCAAGTTATTATAGACATCATTCCCCACAACACTGTTAAAGAACAAGCTCAAGTCGAAGTTCTTCCAAGAAAGATTAGTATTAAAATTCAAAGAAAAATCAGGTTGTGCATTACCAATACACTTCTCCACCTTCTTACCATTCTCATCCATTTCATACAGACTCTTTCCATTCTCATCGAAGCCCAAGAACTGATAGCCCCAGAACGTACCGATAGGATAGCCACTCTTAACGATTTGCGAAGTAAAGCCATCAATACCAGGTCCACTCGGTTGTCCGGTAGTAAGAGAAGTCATCGGCAGTTTCTTCACCTCATTGGTTATTTTTGAGAAGTTGGCTCCCACACTCCAACGCCAATCTCTAGCGTCAATCAAGACCCCATTCAAACCGATTTCCCAACCTCTATTGAGAATCTTCATATCAGGAACATTACTCCAAACAGTCGGTGTTGGAGCCGGTGCAATAGAGTAAACCTCAAGCAACACATCACGCGTCTCTTTTTGGAAATAATCGATGCTTCCACTCAGCCTATTTCTAAAGATCGAGAAATCCACGCCAAGATTCACCTGTTCTGTTCGTTCCCATTTAATATTAGGGTTCGGTGTACGCAGCAATGTAATACCCGAAACCACTTTATTTCCGCCATCGAGTATCGCTCCGGTACTTGCCACACTGCTACTACCCAATGAAACCTGTGAAATCTTATTCGGGATCTCCTGATTACCAGTCACACCCCAGCTCAAGCGCAACTTCAAGTTATCAAAAAAGTTCATTTTCTTGATAAACCTCTCTTCGCTCATACGCCAAGCAAAAGCAGCCGATGGAAAGAACCCATACTTGTTATTCGTCCCGAACTTCGTTGATCCGTCGACACGGAAATTCATCGTAAACAGATACCGATCCATCAAGTTATAGTTGACCCGTCCAAAGAAAGACTGCAACTCATTCACCTGAATATTAGAAAAGCCCGTAATTTGGCCTTGCTTACCAAACGATAAGTTGTATAGATAATCTATATCATCAATTTCGAAACCCGTTTCAGAGAATCCATAGCGGTAATTCCGAAATTTCTGGAAAGAGTGTCCAGCCAAGAAATCCAGTCGGTGTTTAGTACCCAATTTCGTGTTGTAAGTCAAATAATTCTCAATCAAGAAATTGCTCGACTCCACATTATTAATATCCGCTGTTCCCTTATCCGAGAGATAAATCAGCGATTTATCTTGTGTCACTTTACGTGAAGCTTTCATCTCATCAAAAGCCACATTCATCTTATACTTCAAACCCTTCCAGATATCGAGCGTTCCTGTCACATTTGCCAAGATACGATCCGTCTGCGTCTTATCATCCGTGAGATTAATCATAGCCACGGGATTACGTACATCCTTGCTCTTCTGGAAATAAGTTCCATCGGCATTATAGATCGGATAAGTAGGATTCACCTTCAGCGCCGAAAGCAACACATCACCTTCAAAGCCCCCTGATTCACCAATAGGTACCCGCTGATCATTCGTCCGTGTAGCTGTTAAGCTCGCTTCTATATTCAATCGGTTATTAAGTGTCTTCTGATTCAAGTAAACACGCCCAGTATACTTCTTCATACCAGTCCGATTCACGATACCCTCCTGATCCTGAATACCAAAAGAAGCTCTATAATTTCCGTTCTTAAAGCCCCCACTCATCGAGAAATTATGGTTGTGCGAATAAGCCGTTCTAAAAATCTCATCCTGCCAGTTCGTGGCTACACCACCATCATCTATCGTGACTCCTTTCTCTTGTGCAAAAGAGCGATACCGGTCGGCACTCAACATCTCATACTGTTTAGGCAAGCTCGACACCGTACCATAAGCCGAATACGAAACCTGCGTACGTCCTTCCACCCCTTTCTTGGTAGTCACCATAATCACACCATTGGCACCACGTGCTCCATAAATAGCAGTAGCCGAGGCATCTTTCAAAATATCGATCGATTCAATGTCGTCCGGATTCAAAAAATTCAGAGGATTCTTTGTAGCGTTGCTCCCCACTCCAGACACATTAGCCCCCGAAGGCTGCTGGTCGTCCGAAATATCCAACGGCACCCCATCGACCACATAAAGCGGATCCTGTCCAGAGCGAATAGAGTTCGATCCACGTACCCGGATAGTAGCTCCGCCACCAGGTTCACCACCATTATTGGTAATGTTCACACCAGACACCCGTCCTTGAATCAACTGCGAAGGTGAAGTAACCAACCCTTTGTTAAAGTTCTCCGCTTTCACGCCAGCCACCGATCCGGTAAGATCCGATTTCTTCATGGTACCATAACCAATCACCACCACCTCATTGAGCACCTCCGTGTCACTATTCAAGCTGATAGTCATACTCGACTGAGCAGCCGATTCAAAACGTTTGTAACCCACATAAGAGAAAACCAACGTTTTGCCACTCTCAGTCTGTAAGCTATACTTCCCATCGATATCTGTGATCGTTCCCTGAGTCGATCCTTTCACCTGAACGCTCACCCCGATAAGCGGTTCGCCCGTTTCATCCTTAACAATACCAGTCGACGTGATCGATTTAGCAGGCTTCTGATCGTCCTTCTTAGTAAAAAGCAGAATCTGTCTATCGGATATTTCATAAGAAACAGCCGTTCCTTTAAGAAGCGTACTCATCACCTCGCTGATCGAAGAAGAGGTCAGATTGAGAGTCACCTTCTTACTCAAGTTCACAGTCGAGCTGTTATACACAAAGATAAATTTACTCTGTTTCTCTATCAGAGGTAAGACATCACGTATCGGCATATTGGCCACCTTCAAGGTGATTTCTCCTTCGGCAACCACCCCTGTCTCAGGCGTTGGAGAAGCAAATACCGGTAATGGATTTGCCCCCCACATAAACAAAATATAACTTGTTAGAAGGAACTTTTTACGCAAAAAATGCGTATAATTGCAGAAATAATGTTTATTTTTCATTATTGCTAGATTTTGGTTATTAAAAGATTAATTATCAAAGTCATCTCAGCCGGGAGATACCGCGAATATCTTCCGGCTTCCTTTTTCAAACGTGTTTTCACTCTTTTATCATAGGCACTCTATTTTGATCGGATTATGGTTATGATTCTCTTATCTTTCTTGACGGTGATAGGTGCTATTTTGCTTAACCGCTCCAATAACTGATCGACCGTTACCGTTAAATCAAGCTTACCATTGAGCGTCACCTCTTTGAGCGACTCCCAGTCGTAGTTGAAGTTGACTGCATAAATAGCTTCTATCCGTTTCAAAACATCACTGAGCGACTCCTCTTTCATAAGCAGAACATCCTCTTTCCAACCAATTAAAGGTTGTGGGTCCACCTCCGATTTCAGAACACTCTGTGCCGTCTTTTTATTGTATGTAAATCGCTGATTAGGACGTAATACCGTGCGCCTTCCGGTCTCTGGTTCGACTGCTACTCGACCAGAGAGCAACAACACCGATTGCTCGCTTTGCTCGGGATAGGCAGAAACTAAAAACTCTGTTCCCAAAACGGCTACATTCAGTTCGTCGGTTACTGTTATAAAAGGTTTTTCGGGCAAGTGAGTCACTTTCAGATACGCTTCACCTTGCAAGTGTACGGCACGTTCATGCGCATCGAAATGCAAAGGAAAAACCAACTTCGTACGTTCTCGCAGCATCACATGCGACTGATCGGGCAAGATCACCTCTACCTTTCTTCCTGCCGGTACAGCCACCTCAACATAACTCTTTCTGTTTTTTTGTGCTGAGGCCAACGAAAAGAGCTTGTTATCAGACGAACGCACCTCTATCTGTCCGCCATCCGGTAAACATCTAATTTCGGCTTGCTCCGGAAGAGTAATCTTCTGATCATCCAAATAGAGCGAGATAGCCTGCAACGTATCGACATCGACCATTGCAAATAACCGTTGGTAAGGATTCGCTGTTTGTCGGAAAAACCATCCACCGCCTAGCAACAATAAGAAAGAAGCGGCCACGGCACCAGCCCACACCATCACACTTTTCTTAGAACGCTTCACTAAACGATGTTCAATGGCTCTAAACATCGCCTCCTTTTCGCTCGGTTTCAAAGTCGGTTCACTGCGTTTCACGAAAAATCGAAAAACATCACTATCGAAAGGGATATTAGGATCTACTTTACTCATTATTTTAAGTTTTCTATAAGCTATACAGTGGAATTTCTTTTTTGTACTCATCGCTTCTCTACTTTTTTGGCAAGAAAGATCAATTCCTTTTTTAAAGCTTCAAAAGTTCAGCTCAGTCCGAAATCTTGTGAACAATAACTCGATAGGCAAAGAGACTCTTTTTTCCCGCATAAACGTTCCGCTTTATTAGTGAAGCGGTGCGTTTGAGAAAACAGAGCGGTGCGTTTAAGAAAACAGAGCGGTGCGTTTGAGAAAACAGAGCGGTGCGTTTGAGAAAACAGAGCGGTGCGTTTGAGAGGACAGAGCGGTGCGTTTGAGAAAACAGAGCGGTGCGTTTGAGAGGACAGAGCGGTGCGTTTGAGAAAACAGAGCGGTGCGTTTGAGAAAACGGAGCAGTGCTTTAGAGAGGACAAAGCAGTGCTTTAGAGGGGACAAAGCAGTGCTTTAGAATTTTCAAATCAACGCATCATTTCGGCAACGAGAAAGCATTGATTCACAAGCTTTTAGAGCTAATTCAAGATTTCAAGGAGAACACTCTTTTCTTCTGAATCTTTGAAGACGAGGAATGACTTATGTGAAGATTATAAAGTGTATTATCCTGGATTTGGTTGACTGTTTACTTTCTAATAACGATATTAGGTTACCAACATTCCAGGACCTATTCCGAGAAATCAAGATCAGGCAAACTGTCTATTGAATGATCCAACCCATGCCCGAAAAAAACTCCGACCGATGCAGTACGAATCACGTACACACCGGTCGGAGCAATAAAGACAAGTCGAAAAGTGTACAACGGCTACCCGTTCATCACCCCTCTTTTTTCCAAAGTTTATTCATATCTTCGAGCGTTTTTCCTTTGGTCTCGGGCACCCAACGCCACACAAAGAGCGCAGCGATAACACACATCACCCCGTATAAGCTATAAGCAAACATCGGACTAAAGTCATACAACGCCGGAAAAGTCGATGAAATAAGATAGTTGAAAATCCACTGAAAAGCCACCGCTATGGCAATGGCTTTACCACGTATCGTATTAGGGAATATCTCGGATATAAGCACCCAACAAATTGGGCCCCAAGACATCATAAAGAAAGCGGCATAAACGATCACAGAAAAGACTGGAAGAACCCCCTTCACTCCCATCTGATCACACAAGGCAACAGCAAACGCTCCTATAGCCATACCGATGGAACCGATGATGAGCAGCGGCTTACGACCAAAGCGGTCGACCGTAAAGATAGCAACCAACGTAAACAAGATGTTCACCACGCCCATAAGCACAGTCTGCATCATGCCACCCCCTTCTGCACCAGCATTCTCAAAGATACGAGGTGCATAGTAAAGCACGGCATTAATTCCAATCGCTTGTTGGAAGACAGAAAGCAAAATCCCAATGACAATGACCGTGATGCCATAAGTAAAGAGCTTCTCGGTCTTCTCATGCGAAGTGGCTTTAATGTCGTTCAGAATACTCTTAGCTTTGCTCTCACCGTTTATTTTACTCAAAACAGTATAGGCTTTTTCCTCCTGATGGATCATTACCAGATAACGAGGCGTTTTAGGCACAAAGAAGAGCAACAAGCCGAAGAGCATAGCAGGAAAAGCCTCGGAACCAAACATGTATCGCCAACCCTGAAAGATGGTCCACGCATCCGATTCGGGGCTAACAGAAAGCACGCCCGCAGCATCTTTGAGCACAACCGGATTCTCATGACCATCCATGATCAGGTAGTTCACGAAGTAAACCACCAACATGCCAAAAATGATCGCAAACTGGTTGCACGAAACCAACGTTCCGCGAATTTCCGACGGAGCAATTTCGGCAATATACATCGGACAGACAGCCGAAGCTAACCCCACACCGATGCCACCCAAGACACGATAAGCATTGAAAGCCAAAAGCAAGTTCCAACTAGGCTTGCCATACTCAAAAAAGAAAAGCTCCGGGTAGTAAGAGCCCAAAGCGGATAGAAAAAAGAGCACAGCAGCTAGTCGCAAGGCATTGCGACGTCCCATGCGAGAAGCCAAGAGCCCCGATAAGGCTCCACCGATCACGCACCCAATCAGGGCACTCGATGAGGTGATACCGTGCATCACTTTGTCGTATTGAAAGTCAGTAGCAGAGAGAAAAAAAGGTTCATCCGACATTTCGAGTGATAGTGATATAAAGCAGAAAACTGCTGTATAATTTGTATATTTGAATATTCACAAACAAATGTACAGTTA
>RZZX01000119.1 GCA_009929715.1 Bacteroidia bacterium | reverse complement strand
CTTGACCTTTAGCCGAAAAGGCAACCGGAGTAGCCCGATGGGGTGCAGCCTTGATTTTTCTTTGTTACTTTCTTTGTATCAAGACAAAGAAAGTAAAGAGAGAGACAAAGAAAGTAAAGAACAAGATATAAAACAGAGAAAAAAACACTATTTTTACGAGCAAATTAAAAGAAGCCCCATGAACACCTTTCGGTCTATAGATGAGTTAGTTAAAAGTCTAGAACGCGAGAAGCTCCTTCTCAAAGAACTCTTCAACAAGCGTAAATCGCCCTCATTTCGATACGAATACGCACTTGAGCTAACCGAATACAAAGAAGAGCGCATTCGTTACCTCATCGAATACGGCGTTATTCGTGACAGTGGGGATTTCATGGAGATGGAAGACATCTATTTAAAATTTTTCGAAGACGTCCTCGAAGTCAATGAAGAGATCAACATATCCTACGTTCAAGATCACCTAGATCACCTCAATGAGTCCATAGACTACTACCTCAAAGAGAATAATGAAACACGCAAATACAACTACCAGCGCGAAGTTAAGCGCTACTTAAAAAACATAGCACTTACCACCACTCGCAATGTCATGGATTTAAAGCGCAACATGGACAATACCTATAAAAACGAGCCCAACTACTCCATAAAAAAAGCCAAATTGGCCCATCTAGACGAAAAGAGGAAAGCCATCTCCACGTTGATCATCAAGACAGAAGAGCTCATAGATATAGAACAGCCAACCTTCTTTCGTGTTGCCATGGACATTCAAATGAGAAATGTAGTAAGCGACGTCAAGTATCAGCTCAATGAAGCCTACCATTATTTAATAGAAATCGAAAAGCAAATCATACACTACCTCAACCTGATAGCCTATCAAAATCGGATTTTTGAAAAAATCAAAAAATTAAAATACCTACGCGATCAATTCCTACTCATCGAAAGCACAGACATCAAGCAAGTTATCATTCAGACAAACCCCGTTTGGATGGAACCTCAAACCAACTACCGGATCAAGCTATCCATAGACACTCTGCGCACCTCCGAAGAAGCTCTAAAAACCATCATCAAAGTCATGGCACGCAACAAAGAGAAAGCGAGTGCCCCTAGAAACCTAGCCAAGCCCATTCCAGACACATACCTCAACGCCACCGAACAAATGGCCGATGTAATCAACCTCGAAGATATTTATAAAGTCTTCGCCGCTTCTGGCACACATTTATTCCGGTTTGTAATGAATTACAACTACCAAAGAGAGACAAGTATGAATGATAGATTAGTTTTTTTCTGTCAACTAGCCTCACAATATGCTGATTCTTTAAACTTCACCAACCACTATGAATGCACAGAAAACATAGAGTACCCTTTAATTTACCACAAATAACATTTATGAAATATACCGAAGAAATATTCAATATACTTAGTAAAGGTGGATTCATCTCGGCCAATAGTAACAACGTGCGTGTAAAGCATTACTACGACGCACTAGAAGAAGATTATGAAAGCTACTGCGAATATTATAAAGGAATCGGATTCTTTTTGCAAGCCGGCAACGGATACTACTTCTTTGCACGCCAAGAAACCAAAGTAGACCTCGAACGAAAATTAGAAGCCGCCTACAAATGGATCGATTACCTTTACTTTCTCAAAACATTCAACACCACCTTCGGACCGGGCTTTCTATTCCGATCCGCCGACATAGAGATCCAAATAGGTTGCGACTTGGAATTAAAAGAAAAAGCAACTAAGCTTTTCTACGATAAAAAGAAGTATCCAGAAATCGCCGAAAAATTAGTCAATGAGCTTGAAAAAGCAGGATTGATAGAACTTGAAAACGAAATTGATAAAACCTATAAAGTGCTCACTGCATTTCATTATATGGAAGAACTGATTGATTGCATCACCATAACAGAGGAGGGACAATATGAGATTCCTGAATAAAATAATCTTCATCAATAGCGCACACGTGCCTTATGCAGAGATAAAAGTCGACGGAAACGTCCACTTTATCGGCACACAAGGAGTTGGAAAAAGTACCATACTCCGTGCCATCTTATTCTTTTATAATGCCGATAAACTAAAACTAGGCATCCCTAAAGAGAAACAAAACTTTGATGCCTTTTACTTTCCATATGCAAATTCCTATATCGTGTATGAGGTCATGCGTGAAAACGGCGCCTACTCTATCCTAGCCTCAAAGTCCATGGGACGAACTTTTTTCCGATTTATTGATGCACCGTACTCAGCAGAGTGGTTCATGAATGAAAACCATGAAGTGTTTACCGAGTGGGGACGTATCCGTGACCGCATCGTACCAAATCAAATTAGCTCACAAGTTACAAGCTATGAGATGTATCGAGATATTATCTTTGGAAATAATCGCAAACAAGAGATGGTACCGTTTCGTAAATTTGCCATCGTAGAAAGCCCTAAATTTCAAAACATACCACGTACTATCCAAAACGTGTTTCTCAATTCAAAACTAGATGCTAACTTCATCAAAGAGACTATTATCCGATCGATGAACGATGAAGATACGTATATAGACTTGGACTATTTTCGAGGTCAAATTAAAGAATTCGAACAAGAATATAATGACATCTCACGTTGGTTCACCAAAAATAAACATGGGGAAATAATCGTCCGTAAACAAGCGGAAACTGTCATGAATAGGTATAGAGAACTTCTCTATACCAAAAAACAAATAAAGGAAGAGCGAGAAAAACTGAACTTTTCCGAGAAAATAGCCAAAGAAAAACTGCCTCTTTTCGAAAAAGAGGTGCAAGAGGTACAAGAGAAACAGAATCGCATCAAACGGCTTATCAGTGAAGAGAACAACAAATACCAAAAAGAACGGGAAAAATTAATTGGGGAGAAAGGTGGAATCGATGATAAACTGAAAACAATTAAGCAACGGCTTCAATTCTATGCTCAAACTCACATTGAGGAGATAAGTAAACGTATCATACAGGAAGATAAACTTCAACAGGAGCATAAACACCTGGAACGCATGGTACATGATTTGACTCATCAATATAATGATATACTCTCAAAGTACAGAAACTTATCGGAAGGATTGGAGGGGGATTGGAAGGCATTTAAAAACCGACAAGATTCTCTCTTTTTAGAAAAGAAAAAAATAGTCCACGAACGGAACGAAACGTTACTTATTCAGCTACGGGAAGTGGAAATGAGCATCGGAAAATCGTTTGAGGAGAAAATAGCGACTCTACAATCGAACCGGATGCAGCTGCACCAAACTTTATCGGCCAATAAACAAAAGGCTATGAGGATCGATTATTCTCACCCTTATGTCAAAGAGGTAGAGGAATGCCAGAATAGTTTATCTGAATTAGACGAAAGAGAACGAGAGTTAAATTTGCAGATTAAACAGTTCCAAATGAATGGGGAGGCCTTGCGCCAAGAATATGCTAGGGAACGAGAGATTCTGGAATGGGGCATCGAGCAGAAAGTGGAAGTAGTACATCAAAAACGGACAGAGATTGATACCCAAATAAAAGCATTGGATAACTTGATCGAAAAGCATAAAGGATCTCTGTGTGAATGGCTAGACAAACATAAACCTCAGTGGCAGGAGACTATTGGAAGGGTGGTCGACGAGACGCTGATTCTCTATCATCAAGGATTAAATCCTCATTTGAAGGAGATCGATAACAACTGTATCTTTGGGGTACAAATGGATTTATCGACAGTAGAACGAACTTTACGTACGCCTGATATGATCATACAAGAACGAACTGTCTTGGAACAAGAGGCGGAACAGCTCAAGCTACAAGGGGGCCGACTTTCGGATGAATCGAGCTTGGCAATGGCTAACTTGGATAAAAAATATAACTTACGACTCAAAAAGATAAGCGATGAACAGCATCTACTAGAAGCCGAACGACAACAAATTCCATCGAAAATCAAAAATCTAAAAACTGAACTTGCAACGTGGCAACGCAAAGAAGAGCTCGCCATTCAACAAGAAAAGGCAAGGGTTGAAGAGATTATTGAGGTGGTGTATGCACGAATCAGACGAACTGAAGAGGAGCTGAATGGTCTTCAGAAAAATAAAGAAAAGGCACTAAAAGAGGCACAAAAAAAGTACGAAGAGGATAAAAAAGAGACGCAAAAGACGCTAAATATTTTCGTTAAAGAGCTGGAGGAGAACACAAAAAATAAAAAAAAGGATTATGAGGTGCAAAAGGGGGAAATTAATCACCTTCAAGCTGAAGAGTTGAAAGGTCAAGGAGCGGACACGAAGGTTATCGATGGGTATACTCGACAAATGGAGACAATACAAAAAGAGATGGAATTTATTCGACAGCACCGCTCACTGGTTTCTGACTACGAAAAAGATAAACGCGAACTGTTTGATCATGAAGGGGATTTAAAAATTTATAAAAAGAAAATTGAACAACAACTGAATGATTTAAATGAGAAGTATCTTTTACGAGAAGAGGGGCTCATGCGACAACAGTGCGCAATAGAAGGAGAACTGTCGGACGTTAATCGTGAATTGACGGCCATCCGAAGTGATTTAGAAAAAACTGTTGCCTTCCGAAAGGATGAGACTTTCTGTCCGCCTGAGTCGCTAACTGAGGAACAGCGAGCCACAAAGAAAGGGTGCAACAGTCATATCGAGGAACTTAAATCACTGATTATTAACACGTGGAAACAAACAGAATTCTTTGAAAAAGCTGTTCATCTCTTTAAGAGTAATTTTACAGCAAAAAATACGTTCAACTTCCCAATGATTCTGAACACGACAGCGGATTATGATCATTTTGCAGCCAACTTGTGCGAATTTGTCGACCAAGATAAGATCAGCGATTTCCAACAACGAATAAGTGAACGATATACTGATATCATCCGCCGGATTTCAAAAGAGACTGGAGATCTGACACAAAACGAAAACGAGATCACTAAAACAATACAGGCTATCAACAAAGATTTTGAGGAACGAAATTTTGCAGGGGTCATCAAGTTAATATCGCTCCGTTCACAACCGAGCAACGATAAGTTGATGCAACTTCTTATCGAAATTAAACGCTTCAACGAAGAGAATCAGTTTAACATGGGCGAAATCGATCTTTTCTCACAAGAATCACGCATAGAGGCCAACCAAAAAGCGGTGGAATTTCTACTTATTTTCATGCGTTATCTGCTTGAAGATCCTGGACGCAAACAGTTGGTGCTCTCGGATACATTTAAATTGGAATTCCGTGTAAAAGAGAATGATAACGATACCAATTGGGTGGAGAAAATAGCCAATGTGGGATCAGACGGAACGGATATATTGGTGAAAGCAATGGTCAATATTATGTTGATTAATGTCTTTAAAGAGAGGGCTTCTCGAAAATTCGGAGAATTTAAAATTCACTGTATGATGGACGAAATAGGTAAACTTCACCCTAATAATGTGAAGGGAATTCTTGATTTTGCTAATTGTAGAAATATTTTTCTCATCAATAGTTCGCCAACATCATACAATGTAGAGAATTACCGGTATACGTATTTATTGACCAAAGATAAAGAGAGTTATACACAAGTGATCTCTCTATTAACTCATAAACACGTGTGAAATGGGAAAGCAGAAATTGACTAAAAGAGGACTTGAGAAACTGTTACTAATGCTCAATAACCAGAGCGTGCCATCGAGCGCTTTTCCTCAATGGCTAGCCAACGAGCTTAGAGGTGAGGGACTTCTTACTGTTTCCACGCAAGGAAGTCACCTCTCTTATCGACTCTCCGACCCGCAAGGTTGTCGCCGTTTTATAAAAAATGAGTATACTGAAGGAAAAGAACCAGAGGCTTTTTTAGAAATGCTTTCCGTTTCGAAAGAGATAATTACACGCCAAATGCTCGTCAAGAAAGCCAATGATTCTAAGCGGATAAAACAACGAACCTTCAAAGGCTTTTTAGTGAATTGCTATGAGCCTATTGAAGCTGTACTCAACAAGGAGCGATGTCTCCTATCGCCTTGTCGGGATTCGGCTATTTTTATTCAAAACCCAGACGAATTTAACATCCCACCTGATATCCGGGTAGTGGGGGTCGAAAATGGGGAGAATTTCCAATACATACGGGAACAACGTTATCTTTTCGATGAATGTCGAACACTGTTTGTCTGCCGCTATCCGCAGTCGAAGGATCTCTGCCAATGGCTGAAATCGATCCCCAATCCGTACCTTCACTTTGGGGATTTTGACTTGGCAGGCATCAGCATTTTCCTGTCTGAATTTTATAAAGACTTAGGAGATAGGGCTACATTCTTTATACCAAACGACATAGAAGTTCGCCTCCAAAAAGGCAATCGCAACTTGTATGACAAGCAGTATGCTCGCTATCGCCATCTGAAGTCAGATAATAGCAATTTACAGTGGTTAATAGACTCTATCAACCGATATCACCGAACTTATGAACAAGAGGGGTACATTTTATAGCATCAGTAACGTTTTTTTCTGATTCATATGTTTTGTGGTTCAAAAAAAACGATATAACTTGCAGGGGTTTATCAGAGGTCTTCTTAATACTCCTCAACTCTTAAACATCCTTTTAATAGTCGCATGACTCTCACTAGTTGCCATTACGACGAAGAACCTTATGTTATATAATTCATGCTCCACCAGCATGAAAAAAGAATCTGATAAGAATGAAAACATCGTCTGTTATTAAATGCTTATGCCTACTTTGCTGCTTTTGGACGGGCTGTTCCGTCCCGTATGATGAGAATGAAGAGAAAAATAAAAAGGAAGAGAAAACAACCACTGATCTAGATGATAGCGACCCCCTTCCGTGGCTAGGAGATACTGATAAATTTATCCTAAATAAAGGAAAGGGAATCCAACTGAAAGATCCGGAGAAGAAAAATGGAATAGCATATTTGAGTACGCCTCTAACGTCTATCCGTGACCAAAGATGGGCCTTTAGTGTATCAATGACTTTTAAACCGACGGTTAATAACTTTGCTCGCTTTTATCTATCATCGACTTCATCCGATCTCAAAGAGGCTACATCTGGCTACTTTATCCAAATCGGCGGTGAGGATGAAACTGTTTCTTTATGTCGTGAGTATAATGGAGAGTGCACATTGTTGGCCGCAGGACGGAACCTTTTAAGAAAAAACTCATCGCCTAAAATAGATATAAAGGTAGAATGCGACCAAAATGGGACTTGGAGATTTTGGACACGCTCCTACCCCGAAACGGATTACTTGTTGGAGAATAAGGTATCTGATACCTCGATTACTAAATCCGCTTGTTGTGGCTTCTTGTGTGTCTACACCTCGTCAAGATGTAACGGTTTCACATTTCACCACATCCATTTAAGTAATCGTGTTGAAGTAGAAGACCCAAACGAAAAACCACCTACACCAACTAACCCAGAAGAGGCATTTGATTTGCCAGAAAATCCTCGAAATAGGTTGCTTTTTAACGAGATTATGTATCACCATAAAACGATAGGGGCCGAATATGTAGAGCTCTATAATCCATCAGACACAACTTTGCAAATGGCAATGCTTTATCTGGGCAAATTACGTGAAGATGGAACATATATGAGTAAAACAGTTCTAAACAAGGAAGGGGCTAAGCTTTATATTGCTGGACATGGGTATCTTTGTTTCACCAAATCTATCGAGGCTCTTGTCCAAACGCATCAAATTAGCTGCACCGATAACATCATCGAAATACCCAACTTCCCCGAATTGAACAACTCAAATGGGATACTTGTTCTAACAAGCTCAGACCATAGACTAATAGATAAATGCCGATTTGGCAATTTCATGCAGACAGTAGAAACAAAAAGCTATAAAGGGATAGCTATTGAAAAGAAATCACCAGAACTTCCATCCTATAATGCTAATTGGAGATCGTGCATGGATGAAACCGG
>RZZX01000296.1 GCA_009929715.1 Bacteroidia bacterium | reverse complement strand
TATTTGGTGGCTTTCCATTTGGATACGGAAGAAGAAGTTTGAATTATGGAGATAGGTACTAAAATAGTCCAACTGTTTCACCTTTTTTTGCTTTTTCAATCTGCCTAAAAATCATCTCTAAGATGTTAACGCTCATGGAGTTTCCCGCTTGTTTATACATCTGTGAGTCACTAACGACCTGCACGAAACTATCTGGAAAGTCTTGGAGTCTTAGACACTCTCTTGGAGTGAGTTTTCGGATGCGGTAGTTTTGCTCAGTTGCAAGTCCAAATCTTTCACTTATAATGGTTGGGGAAAACTCTGTATATTCCCTTGTTTTTCCCTCGTTGAAGTCATTTGTAAAGTCTAGTATCTTTGGCTCTCGCATACCGCCTTGCATCGTCTGTAGACACGGTGCGTTTCCGTCAACTCCGTAAACTCTACGGATAGACTCATTACCTTTTATATCAAGCATGCCTACAACACCTTGCATCACCCACTTAGGGTCTTTATTGTCTCTTCTCAGTAGAGTTGGAGCGAAATCTTTATATTGTGCATAGTTGTTAAAAGGGCAAGGGTCTATGATAACAAAGTTATCATCATTTCTGTTTCCTGCTTTTGTTGTGACACTTGACGCTATGCTAGTCGTTTGTTTTGGTTCAAATTTAAAACCATTTCCTTTTGCTTTCATTTTTTCAGTATGCTGCTTAAATCCATCAATTGCTTTTTCGCTTAAATAATACTTCTCATTAACCTCACTATCCAAAACATCTCTCAATCTCTTTACAAGCTTGATTTTGGGTGCAAAGTTAAAGCGATGATAAAGTTCATCATCCAAAAAGCCTACGATGTAGATGCGTTCTCGATTTTGTGGTACGCCATAGTCTTTGGTATTGACAACCTCGTGGTGACAGTTATAGCCTAGCGTTCTAAAGACTTCCAAAAAGTCTTTTAGTGTTCGCCCACCTTTATCGCTCACAAAACCTTTGACATTTTCATAGATAAAGATTGGGGGCATCACCTCTTTGATGATGCGAAAGTATTGCCATATGAGTTGTCCTCTCTTATCGCTCAAACCATCACGAAGCCCTGCGATAGAAAATGATTGGCAAGGGCTACCACCGATTATTACATCTACTTTGCCCTGGTAAGGTATCGCATCCATGTCGTTGATGTCGGTGTAGTAGTGTTCATCTTTGATGTCATAGTTTGCTTTAAACGATTGGCGTGCAAATTTATCACATTCACAACTAAAAACATGTTCTACATTTTCTTTTCCATACACTCTAAAAGCCCCTTGAAGAGGAGCACCTATACCTGAAAACAAACAACCATATCTTAATTTTTTCATATTTTATTCTTTCGATTAAAAAGTGTGCCAATTTTAATCATCTTCTTTCATCTCCCTTCTTCTATCCATAGCTTCCTCTTTAGCTTCATACTTTTGTTCATCCATCTTGAACTCTATCCACTCATTATAATCATCACACGCATCAAGGTAATCTTCTAGCGT
>RZZX01000295.1 GCA_009929715.1 Bacteroidia bacterium | reverse complement strand
ATTGTGCGCTTGGTTTCTGCACGAGAGCCGATATGTTCATACGTAAAGAAGAATCGTCACCCAATGCACCGAACGTAACCGTCCACCAGTCGGCAGTTGATCTGAGAGCCGGATATGACATGTAGACGAAAGGATTGTAAGGTGTGAACTCATTGAGGTTGAAATAGCGTACGATCTCAAGGATTGTCATAATTAGACCTCTTTAGGGATATACTTTTCACCGTCCCAAACAACTTCCATTTCTGGGTGAGCTTCGGCGTAGGTTTGCACGTCTGCAATATCATAAGCATTGCAAGGGTCAATTGCTTTGGGTACTACATTGTAGCCACTACCGTACTGATTAAGGTCGATGTTGATTACAAAATCCTCGTTTGTTCTTTTTACAAAATACCCCATCATGCTACCCTCACTACAAAGAAATATTTACTGTGTGAACCCGAAGTAGAGTTCAGCCAGATTGTAGAGCCACCTCCAAGAGCGCCAGTGTATGCAGTGCCATATGAATCTGAGGAGCTACCAGCTACGACATATACTCCACCTGCGGGAAGAACTAGAGCGTTGTCAGCATCGCCAGAATATGGAGTATATTTTACGACAGCACTCATACCCACCTCCATTGCGGGCATTTGGGTTGTGGCATGAGAACCTCCAAATGTGTAATTGAGGACTATAGTCGGGGAAACCCTATGATTTCCATACGCATTATTGGAGTAGTATCCCGCAAACGTAGGGCTGTCGTTAGTGCGGAGGTTCTGGTTCATCAGATGGACTTCTGTTGCGCCTTGCCCTGTATTGACTGTTGCAAATGTTACATCATCAGTTGTCTTAACGCCTTGGTTAAATGTCATTGCTCCACTTCCGGTATTGATGCTTGCAACATTTAGCGCTTGTCCTATCACAGCCCCCGTCCAATCCACCGTAACAAACCCACTTCCCTGCATGAGATTTGTTATCTTCCGCTTTGTCAGCACCGCCCCAGCCTTCACCAACTGATATGGCAATATCTGGCTTTCATCCGAATGGTACAGCCCATTATAAATCGCATTCCATGCATACCCGCTGATATCCGACACCCAACTGAGCGCCAAACTCTCCCCGCTCGCTGCAACCTTCAGATAATACGTGCCGTCCGCAACAGGCAATGCAACGGCTTCTTCGCTTTCCACCACATACAGCACTCCACCGTGACTGATATACGAGCCGAGTGCAATCGCCGGCGTTCCGCTTGTATTCGTCCATTCGGTGAGTATCATTGCCTGACTGCCAAGCTGACGCGTATACGCATTCAGATGCGCTACAATTGCCTCATAGTCTGTGATGTCCTCGGGTGGGTTCCTGTATGTTCCTACTTTCACAATTGCCATTATCTCGCCTCCGTTATCGTTATTCCGAATCGGTATTGCTTTCCGCTCTTCTCGTTTTCAGTCCATTCATCCAGCACCCCGTATAAGGGAGGTATGAACTCGTGATTGCGCTCGGTTCCGTCAAGCCAGAGCTTCGCTCCG
>RZZX01000294.1 GCA_009929715.1 Bacteroidia bacterium | reverse complement strand
GCTTCAAGAACTTCTGTCTTAAGCACATCAGAAGATATGTTTTTTTCAAATAAACCGGATAACGCCTTGTCATCAAAACATTCCATAACCCCATCAGAACACATAAAGAAATAATCACCGGGAGTTACATTCGTAATCAATGTAACTTCAGCCTGAACCGGATTTTCTGTTCCGCTTATCGCTTTCAGAATCACATTTTTTTGTGGATGACTACTAACCTCTTCCGGTTTTATGCGTCCGAGTTTAACCAGGGAATTGACAAGAGAGTGATCAACGGTTTCATGTAAAATCTGCCCCTTTCTGAATTGATAAATCCTACTATCCCCAATATGAGCAAGCGTCATACCATTGGTTCCAACATAAAGAAGGGCCATGGTTGTTGCCATCCCTTTAGCTGAAGGATTGGATGATACAAAATCGTCAAAACGAGATTCAGTATATTTTACAGCCTGATTAATAAATTCTTCGGTAGGATTTCCCTGCAAAAAGGAACTGAAGTATGTCTGCAACGATTCACAAGCTAACGCACTTGCTATTTCGCCCTTTTCGGATCCACCTACGCCATCGCATACAATAAACAATCGCTGCTTAGGACTCGATACTTCCGGCTGAGGATATACTGAATCTTCATTATTCAGTCTGCCACCTCTTTCACAAACAGCAAATGGTTGTCCCATCATTATATCCATAGCCTGATCCTTCCATTATTCATTAAACCTGAGGATGGTCTTTCCGATCACTATTTCATCGTTGTCTTTCAAAACAACAACTTCTCCATTCTCAAGGCATGTGTTATTATACAAAGTTTTATTCTTACTGTTATTGTCGGACAAAAAATGTTTATAAACTCCCCCACCCTCATGCTTCACTTCAATTTTAATGTGCTCGCGACTCATGCACTTATCCATCGTAACTATACCGATGGTCGCTTTTGAGGCTTCCGACTTACGTCCTGCAATCAATATCCCCTCGTGAAGGAGAAATGTTTGAGCAGGAGTGTCAGAGTTTGGTAGTACGGTAATTGTACCGGAAGTTGCATTTCGATGTTTAACAACAACAGTCGGTGTCTCTGTTTTATTCAAAGACCTTAATTGTCCAAGTAATGAAACCGCAATAGGTTTTGTACATTTTGGACATTTAAATGAATCAATCGTAGACGGGATTTTTGTCTCGTCTATTTTAAGCCCAACTTTACAATATGGACATTTGATTGAAATCATAACATAAAGGATGCGTCTGAATCGTCTAGATCAATTGAAGACATATCAATAACATCTGCATCAGTCATGAAGACGGTGTCATCCGACAGAGTAATCAAATCAGATCCGGACATATCATCATCCAACATAACTGCATCAAATGAAAGAGTATCACTCTCAACATCTACAATAAAGCTCTCTGAGGCATCCATAAAGTCACCATTATCAATTGTGACAAATGTGTATTCTTCTGCTTTTTCCATATCTATAATTATTATTTACAACGCAAATGTACGAAAAGAAATCCGTAA
>RZZX01000293.1 GCA_009929715.1 Bacteroidia bacterium | reverse complement strand
AAGCAACCCTTTGAAATATTGATACTCAGTCTTCTTGCCTTCACATGCAATATAATACTTGCGCTTTGGCTCAGTATCGGACAGCTCCTCATCAAAACGTCTTCCATAGGGTTGGTCAATCCTCAAGATAAGTCCTCCCGCTCATTATCATCATCATCAACAAAACCCGATGGGAAGAAGAATGAATCAAAGAGCGGTACTCCCCCGTATCGACCATCCAAGTAGGCTTTCTGGACTTTCTTGTCAAAACGTTCCTTGAATCGATCAAAAGGTATCAGCTGACTCGCTCCCAACGCATTCTTTTCAACAAACCAGATTTCGTCCTGCCTGAGGATGGATAAGTCCAACAGATGACTCTCATGCGTCGTGATAACAAGTTGAATCTGTTTTTTCTTTGCCAATGCAAGAAAATTTCTGATAAAGTGTACTGTCATCTGAGGATGAAGACTTCGATCAATCTCATCGATAATGAACACTGCCTGTGTCTTCGTGCATAAGAGTACTGTCAGCATATCGAATAGACGTTGCGTTCCATCTGACTCTTCATCCATTGAAAAAGAAACATTCTTTAGTTTGTTATGCTCAAACGTTATCTCATTGAATTCTGGTTCTTTTCCATTCATATGCACAAGGTAGAGTCTTCCATTACAAGTTATCCGTATTCCCGATGAACCTGTGACAGGTTGATTCTGATTTAGTAGTTCGACAAGTGACCTATCGATTCTCTTTTTGAAGTCGGAAGGAGCATCCTCCAAGGCTTTCTCTTTCGACACCTTTTTTGCTTCAACATGGCTGATGCCTGTAGCGAAGGTTTTAATTGCAGACAGGATTTCATCGGTGGATGTTGTTGAGAAGCAGGAGTACCCAGAAACCAGCGAGTCGGGGAACGATATATCAAGAGCCTCAAACCAATGATGGACCTGTTTCAAAATAGCCAGCTTTTCATTTCCTTCATAGATAGCCTCTTTGTTAGTGACGATATCCTGTAAGAAGAGTTTGTTTGTAACATGCTTCAAATCATTGATATAGATCTTAAAATGTGCAACATCCTCATTTCTGGATAGAAGCGTTGGATCATAGGTGTACCGTCCTGTAGTGCTGTTTCTTGTAAACAGTTCCTGATTCTTGCTTGAACCAAGGAGAATCAACCACTCTTCCGTGATTTCCCTCTCAGCGATGATTATCTCAAAGCCATAGCTGTACAACTTTCCTCCGATGCAAATTTCAAACTCAAAGTATGAGGGAAGTCTATTGGCTTTTGGATCAAGCTTGTAAAACAAGGTATCGCGGCTCTCAGCACTACCATGCATGATGATGTCACGAGCAAATGCCATCGCCCTGATAAGGTTGGACTTTCCTGCAGCATTCGCCCCATAGATTGAGCTGAACTTCAACAACTTCACATCGTCAGCTTCAAAAAGCCTTTGTTTATGCTTTTGTATAGGACTGGCCAACATGGAAAAACTTTGAGGCTTATTGAATGAGAGAAAATTTCCTACGGTAAATCTTGA
>RZZX01000292.1 GCA_009929715.1 Bacteroidia bacterium | reverse complement strand
TTGATAGGCATTTGACTTAGATACTTATTACTTGCTGACCACAGAACTTGTTGTATTCTTCAATATCCGCTCCTCGTTCTGCGGCTTCATCTATGATGCTTACCATTTCATCGAAGCACGCCTCTTCACAAATACATCTACTGCCATTTTCATCTATGAGATAGATTTCATAGTAATCACTGCCGTTGAGTGCGATAAGTACAATTCCGGTGAATAATCTGCCGTTTACCTTGAATTTCAATGCAGGCATATCCTTGTACTCGGTTGCAATGAACTTTTCAATGCCCCATGACATTAGCACACTGATTTCAGTTGTACCAAACAATTGGCTCTTGATTGTCTGAGCCACGTTCATAATATATTCTTTTTCCATGTTGAGAAATTATTTAGTGATGTGATTATTGTTTATTTGAAGGTGTTGTTCTGAGAAGAAATTTACAACTCTAATATGTCTATTCACAGCCTTTTTACAAGTGTAATATGTTCCACCTCTGTCTGTCCTTGATAGGTAGGCAAACACACAACTTGCATGGTCTAACATATAATCGTTGCGCTGAAGAAAACACCTTGGGGTATAATTCTCACTGAGTACAATCACTTCGTCAGCCTTGCTTAATGCGTTGTCGTAACGTTGCTTGTCACGCTGAGAAAATCTTTCGCTTTGGTTTCTGTATGGCACTACTGCAATCAGCTTCAAATTTGGAAAGCCTTGCTCTTTCATTGATAGAATGAGTTCAGCCGCTAGAAGGTCAAAGCCTATAGCCATACCACAATAATAGGTGTAATAGCCTTGCTTGTAGATGTTGGCAATACTCTGCTTGAGCAAACTCTTCAACTTGGGTTGTCTCTCAAATGAGATAAAGCGATGTCCCGAAAAAGCGATTGTTTTTGAATGTAAATTGTTCATTGTCCTATTGTAATTTATAAGTTGTCTTTGATAAGAAGTAACCGGCTAGTACCTCTGCGCCAAACTCTTCCAATTTGCTACCTAGTGCAGTCCATGACTTGCCCGATGTCAAGCAGTCATCCATTGTCACGACTGAGCGGTTGCGAAACCATTCTCCGTCAATATCAATATTCTGCATTAAATCAGTCTGCTTTGAGCGTTTCTCTCGGCTTTCATGAATGGCATTTTTATCAGCTATTACTTTCAGATGTTCATAGCCATTGACTGCGCCACTGAGTTCGCAAACTCTCTCACTGAATTTCTTGTATCTCAGTTCATTCTTCTCTGCCGATGAAGCCGGGATGCAAGTAAACACTATCTCTGTGACCTTGTCGCCAAACTCTTCTTTGAGCTTGTGGGCGGTAAGCTGAGCCACTTCCTCGTATCGTTCACCCGATTTGAAGGAATAGACTAACTCTCTATATTGCTTGATGTCCTCGCTAACATTCTTGAAACGTGCGGGAACATATGGATAGAAAGCAACGATGTGCTTGTTCCAAAATCTTTTGATTGTCTCATTAACTTGTGCCATAGCCTTGAAAATTTATTTTTCCCTTTCTTTCAAG
>RZZX01000291.1 GCA_009929715.1 Bacteroidia bacterium | reverse complement strand
GATTCTGTTTTCGATGAGTCTGATTCTATTCCTTCAAATGAGAAGGATTCTGTGCCGGAGGTGGTTTCAGAACCTCAGGGTACTATGCAAACGGAGCAAGTAAAAACAAAATATATGGATACGGTCGTAATTCAAACGGGAGACAGACTCACTTTGATCTCGTTGAAGTATTACGGACATAAAATCTTTTGGGTATATCTTTATCTAGCAAATAAGGAATCTATACCCAACCCAAACAGTGTTGCTATCGGGACTCAGATACATATCCCGGTGCCCGAAACATATAATATTGATGCGAATGATGAGCAGTCCATTCGGAAGGCCGCAGCGCTTCAAACTGAGATTTTAAAGGAGTGATAAACTATTTTAATAAACTTATGCCATAAGAGTTGCTTTGGTTAGCATTATTTAACTGGTAAAGTAAGGAATACGGTTTTAACATTTCTATTTTTGTGCTGCGTTTTAAAAAGAAAAAGAATAACAAACAATATAATTAAATAATTCTATGAGTCAGACAGTAGACATTCGTGAGTTGAATGAGCGAATTGAAAGCAAAAGTTCGTTTGTGAACATGATTACCATGGGAATGGATCAGGTGATCGTAGGTCAGAAGCATTTAGTTGAATCATTAATGATTGGTCTGCTTTCGGATGGACACATCCTTTTGGAAGGTGTTCCCGGTTTGGCAAAAACCCTGGCCATAAAAACGCTGGCTTCGTTGATTGATGCCAAATATAGCCGTATTCAGTTTACACCCGATTTGTTGCCTGCAGACGTTGTGGGTACCATGATTTACAGTCAGAAGAACGAAGATTTTCACGTTAAGCAAGGTCCTGTTTTTGCGAACTTTGTTCTGGCAGATGAAATAAACCGTGCTCCTGCAAAGGTGCAGAGTGCTCTGCTTGAGGCTATGCAGGAACGTCAGGTTACAATCAGCGAGCATACATTTAAATTACCGGAACCATTCTTGGTGATGGCTACCCAGAACCCCATCGAACAAGAAGGAACCTATCCGCTTCCCGAAGCTCAGGTTGACCGTTTTATGCTTAAAGTGGTCATTAATTACCCCAAAAAGGAAGAAGAGAAACTAATTATCCGTCAGAATATCTCCGGAATAAAGAATGAAATCAAACCGGTTCTTACTAAACAGGAAATCATTGAGGCTCGTAAAGTGGTTCGTGATGTTTACCTGGACGAAAAAATAGAACGATACATTGTTGATATCGTATTTGCAACCCGTTTCCCTCAGGAACATGGCTTGGCAAATCTATCCAATATGATATCATTCGGTGCATCTCCCCGTGCATCCATCAACCTGGCGTTGGCGGCTCGTGCATACGCATTTATTAAACGAAGAGGATATGTTATCCCCGAAGATATCCGTGCGGTTTGTCACGACGTGATGCGTCACCGTATTGGATTAAGTTATGAAGCAGAGGCAAATAACCTGACATCAGAAGAGATTATAAGCGAAATACTTAATAAAGTAGAAGTTCCTTGATTTTTTTCGAAC
>RZZX01000290.1 GCA_009929715.1 Bacteroidia bacterium | reverse complement strand
TTTTCGTTTATGATGTTAGTCAAGAGTTCATCAAAGTCTGTAGAGAAGAAGTCGGCGATTGCAGACACTATCTCCCGGATGAGACCCCAGATCTTTTCTGTGATTGAGAGTTCGACAGTCTGCTCAGTGATTTCTCGGAACAGACCTCCGATGGTCTCATAAGACTCGAACCTCTTGACGTATGACAATAAGTTGTATTGTAGCATGTTAAGCGATATTGAGGCAATCTGTGAGCCAAAGTCCCGACATTGGCACTTGCCCAGTTTGAGAAGACTCTTGCATTCGTGGAAGACGACCTCAATAGCCCAGCGCATTGAGTATGTTTGATAGGCCTTGAAGGGCGTAAGTGCAGTGTCTGTTGACAGCAGAGCTTTCCATTCGCCCTTCTTGCCGAAGCGATAGAAGAAGAGCTTGACAGACTTGCCTGCAAAGACGGCATCTGTCTCAAAGTAGTAGAATTTATGAGAACGAGAGTACTTGACAGCCTTTTTCTTGGTCATTGCGGAAGCGATGGCTGTGGCAGTCATTTCCTCCCCGCCAACAGCATATTTGGTCTTGCTCATCTTGATCATACCCAGCAAGTGAGCCTTGCTGCCTTTACGCCTTATGTACTTGACCATTTCCTTGCAGGTGAACCAGCTGTCAACAAGGAGATAGTCGAAGCTCATGTGCTCGATGGAAGCCCTGTTGAGCATCATCTTCAGATTGCTGATTTTGTCCTTGAAGTACTCAGCCTTGCGCTTCTCCACCTTGGATTCGGCATCCCTTTCCTTGTTGTAGCGTGCATCGATATCCTTCTTGGAAAGGCCCTGGGGCTTGGAAGCCACTCTACCTTCTTCTCCCTGAAGGGTAAAGTCAACAAGCATCTGGGTGCGACCATCGGTACGACAGAGGAAGAGTCCCTTGTGACCAAGGATGCTTCCGCGACCTGCAACATGGGAGTAAACGCGTCCAAGCATCTCGCCTTTACGACCTGTCTTAGGAATGTCGGTGTCATCCGCAATCATGCAGACAGGATATTCGGAGTTTCTGGCATCGCTTCGGACGGAGATGGCAAGGACCAGCTTCTTGTTGACATAGCGAAGTATGTGACGCCAGTCAATTCTGTCATTCGAGAGAACGCGATAGAACATGTCTTTGTGACAATCAAAGAGAGACTGCAGCGAACTGCCGACATAGTTTGCAGCATTCTTGACAGAGAAGAATGGGAAGAGGATCATCATTTGGATGACCTGGGCACAGGTGAACTTGCAGTTGGGTTTCTTTTCGAAAGCCATCTGCCTTTCTGTGATGTTTATGGTTCCCAGTACGTTCATTATCCTCTGTACACCGAGTCTACAGCCACTTTCCGTGAAAAAATTGTGCAACTCAGAAACTATTTGTCTATCTTTGTTCATGCTAGGTGTATATTTTTGTTTGGTCACTTTAATATACTGAAAATCACTGAAATAACCAAAGATTTCAAGGATTTTCAACCTAGCTTTTTTCGTTAATACTTACTTGCGAAACTTAAAT
>RZZX01000016.1 GCA_009929715.1 Bacteroidia bacterium | reverse complement strand
ATAAATATTTCAGACTATATTTAGATGCTTTTTTAATGGGTACGAGACACCTTTCTCTTATAAAAAACTGTCACAACTTATTTTTTTACGTTTACTAAGTTCAAAACAGCGGTGAGTAAAAAGCCTCTTTCAGATGCTCGATGGTATACGCCTTCGCGTTCCCCACTACCGTAATAATATCAAAGCGCACCTCCGCATCAATCTGAAAAAGTTTGATGTACGTATCCGCAGCCCGGACAGTATGCCTCACCTTTTTCCAGTCGACCGCATCTTCCGGTGCACCAAAGACCCTGTTGCTTCGTGTTTTAACCTCAACGATGATTAGCCGGTTCTCTTTAGCCGCTACGATATCCAGTTCCAGATGACCTTTCCGCCAATTGCGGTGTCTGATCACATACCCCTGTTCCTTTAAATAACTAGCAGCAGCCTCTTCGCCATATTTTCCTAATTCATTATGTATAGCCATAAGCAATGTCGGTTTATGCAGAGACCTTTCAGAGTCCTTACGGTGGCTTATTGAAAATCAGTCACCTAGAAGCAACCATTAAAACGTCTCCTTTCTGCAAAAATAAGCTTTTTATTCTTTGTTTTTACAGAAGTAAAACTAATTTTGCAAAAGAATATGAAGAAACAAAGTCGGAAGAGATTAAAACCGCTCGTTGAACCAGTTAAAAGAGAACGGCGAATGAGCATCCTGTTGAACGAAAACGAGCAACAGCTTATTGATCGTTACCTAGATAAATATAAGATAACGAACAAGTCGCGTTGGCTTCGCGAGACCGTTTTGACATTTGTCCATAAAAAGTTAGAAGAAGACTACCCGACCCTGTTTGGTGAACACGATATGCGGCGTTGATTATGATACAAGACGATACCTATTTTATGCAACAAGCCTTGTTGGAGGCAAAGAAAGCCGCTGAGCGCGGTGAAATACCCGTTGGCGCCATTGTGGTGTGCCAAGGTCGTATCCTTGCCCGGGCGCACAACCTCACCGAAGCGTTGACAGACGTCACGGCCCATGCTGAGATGCAGGCCATCACAGCCGCCGCCAATGTGTTAGGAGGTAAATACTTAAACACGTGTACCCTCTATGTGACACTCGAGCCCTGTGTGATGTGTGCCGGTGCCATTGGGTGGTCGCAGATGAGTCGTTTAGTTTTCGGTGCCGAAGATGAAAAGCGCGGTTATCAAGTCTATGCCCCTCGTGCCTTGCACCCTAAAACAGAAGTAGTAAAAGGCCTTTTGGCCGAAGAGTGTAGTCAGCTAATGAAAGATTTTTTTCTTTCAAAGCGAAAATGATTACTCCTTAATCTCCTCAAAGTCCACATATTCGCCATCCTCTTTGTCGAATATCTTTTTCTGTTTATGTCCCTCTTTCATGGTCTGCTCCGGTTGCTCCTCTTGCTCGGTCGATCGGTAAGAGCGGCTCTGGTTAGAGTGTGTCGATCTTCCAGTAAATAAGCGGATGATGCCACCCAATGTGCCGAATACCACTTTGAGAAGACTCAACCCTAAGAGCAACACACCGATAAAAACGATTAGAATGAAACCAAATAGAATATGCATGTTTTGTTCTTTTAAACTGTTATTGTATGGAATGTTCTACAATAAACATGCCAAAATTAATGAGTTGCCTTTTTACCTGTTAGTACAGAGAGTAAAACATACCATAAAATGATGGCGGCGAAGCTGCTGATTCCCAAGAAAAGAAGCAGAGGCATACACCCGATCAAGAAGATAAAGCTCACCTTGTTATCCTTCCATGAGAGATTCTTGAATTTCAGAGAGAACATAGGGATCTCTGCCACCAGTAAGAAAGAGAGCAGTAAAATCAACCCTATAACCAGTGTCGCATCGGCATGGGCATAGATAAACTCCCTTCCTCCAGCGATTAAAGCTCCCCAAAAGAGGGCATTGGCCGGAGTTGGCATACCGATAAACGACGATGTCTGTCGGGTATCAATATTGAATTTAGCCAGGCGAAGTGCCGAAAAGACCGCAATGACAAAGGCCAGATACGGGACATAAAGTCGGCATCCCTCCAAGAAAGCCGGATAACTTAGAGCCGGTTCTTTTAAGAAAGAAAAAACGATGAAAGCCGGTGCAACCCCAAAGCTGATATCATCGGCCAAAGAGTCCAACTCCTTTCCGATAGGCGATGGCGCATGAAGTACACGAGCCAACATACCATCAAAGAAATCGAAGGTTGCACTCAGTACGATAAAGAACAAAGCCCACTCATACGCTCCTTCGAAAGCCATCACACTGGCGATACATCCGGAGAACAAGTTTAAGCAAGTCACCGTATTAGGAATATGTTTTTTGATAGTCATGCCGACACCCTTTTTTATTTAAGTTTGGCGATAATTGTCTGGTTACCGGTGGTAAGCTGGCCCATTTCTACGCAAACCTCCGTTCCGAGAGGCAAGTAGACATCCACGCGTGACCCGAATTTAATAAATCCCATGTGTTCATCGATGAAACACTCCTCGCCAACCTCAGCGTATGTCACAATGCGACGTGCTACAGCGCCAGCGATCTGTCGTGTCAAAATCTCCACCCCTTCCGGAGTCTCTATCACAATGGTAGAGCGTTCATTCTCTGTGCTTGCTTTCGGCAGCCAAGCTTTCAGGAAATTGCCGTTATGATGCGCCACCTTTTTCACCTTGCCATCTACCGGATACCAGTTTGCATGGACATTCACGATGCTCATAAAAATAGAAACCATCAATCGGCGGTCATGAAAATACTCATTCTCCTCCACCTCTTCGATGACCACAATCTTTCCGTCGGCCGGGGCAACAACAATCTTCTCGGTGTTTTGACCAAACAGTCGGATGGGGCAACGGAAGAAATTCACCATTAAAGCATAAACCACTGCACTACCCGTTGCGATAACATAAAAAGGTATTTTACAAGTGATACCAAAATAGAGTGCTGCATTGATCAGTAAGAGAAGCAGTGCACTTCCTATTAAAATATGTGTTCCTTCTCGGTGAATACGTATTTTCTTAAGTTTCTTAAGTTTACTCATGGATGTTTTTAAATGATAATTATCTGCAAAAATAAGGTTAATTTAAAAATCTAGCAAGTAAATTGTTGTAGAATTGTTCTTGTTGATAACTTTTAGAGTAGAATCTTTGTTTGTTTGGGTGAAGATGCTATCTTTACCTAGCAATTATTCAACTTATCATTATGCAAGATTTCGTTCATTTACATGTTCATACACAGTATTCTCTTTTAGATGGTCAGGCCAGTGTGAGCGCTTTAGTCGATAAAGCCATACAAAATGGCATGAAAGGTATCGCTGTGACCGATCATGGTAATATGTTTGGGATTAAAGAGTTTACGAATTACGTTAACAAGAAAAACAGTGGTCCGAAAGGTGCCATTAAGGAGCTCAAGAAAAAGATCGCAGCGATTGAATCGGGTAAGACAGTGTGCGAGCATCCCGAAGAAGAGGTTGCTCAACTCCGTGTGTCACTAGCCGAAGCAGAGAGCAAGCTTTTCAAGCCCATCATTGGTTGTGAAATGTATGTGGCGCGGCGCACGATGAAGCACAAAGAGGGCAAGCCCGATCAGAGCGGTTACCACCTCATCGTATTGGCCAAAAACCTGAAAGGCTACCACAACCTTATTAAATTGGTTTCCCATGCTTGGACCGATGGTTTTTACATGCGGCCTCGTACAGACCGGAGCGAGCTGGAGAAGTATCGCGAAGGGCTCATGATCTGCTCTGCCTGTTTGGGCGGGGAGATTCCTAAGAAGATCACCAATGGTCTGTTGGATGAGGCCGAAGAGGCTATTCAGTGGTATAAGCGTGTGTTCGGAGACGACTTCTATCTGGAGATGCAACGGCATCGTGCTACTCAACCCAAAGCGAATCACGAAGCTTACCCGATGCAAGTGCATGTGAATAAGCACCTGATGGAGCTTTCGAAAAAGCACCAAGTGAAGCTCATCTGTAGTAACGATGTGCACTTTGTCAACGAGGAGCATGCCGAAGCACACGATCGGCTGATCTGTCTGAGTACCGGACGGGATTTGGATGATCCCAACCGGATGTACTACACCAAGCAGGAGTGGATGAAGACGCGTGAAGAGATGAACGAGCTCTTTGCCGATGTGCCGGAAGCTTTGAGCAACACACTTGAGCTACTCGACAAAGTGGAGCTTTACTCCATCGATAACGCACCGATCATGCCCACCTTTGCCATCCCCGAAGAGTTTGGAACCGAAGAGGGGTATCGGCAGAAATATGCCGAGAAAGAGCTGTTCGATGAATTTACGCAGGACGAGAACGGCAACGTGGTTCTGACTCCTCAAGAAGGTGAAGAGAAAATAGAGCGGTTGGGTGGTTATGAAAAGCTATACCGTATTAAATTAGAGGGGGATTATTTGGAGAAGCTCGCTTTCGAGGGGGCTAAAAAATATTATGGCGATCCGCTGTCTAGTGAAGTAGCAGAACGGTTGAAGTTCGAACTCTACATCATGAAAACAATGGGTTTCCCGGGGTACTTCCTTATTGTACAAGATTTTATCAACGCGGCACGTACCGAGCTAGGCGTTTCGGTAGGTCCCGGACGTGGATCGGCAGCCGGGTCGGCTGTGGCCTACTGTTTAGGCATTACCCGGATCGACCCTATTCAGTACGATTTGCTGTTTGAACGTTTCTTGAATCCGGACCGAATCTCGTTGCCCGATATTGACGTCGACTTTGACGACGATGGGCGTGGGGAGGTTTTGCGTTGGGTAACCAACAAATATGGGCAAGAGAAAGTGGCGCACATCATTACTTATGGGACCATGGCCACCAAGCTCGCTATTAAAGATGTGGCACGTGTTCAGAAACTGCCATTGTCGGAATCCGATCGGTTAGCTAAGTTGGTGCCCGATAAGATACCGGACAAAAAGCTGAATTTGAAAAATGCCATCGCTTATGTGCCCGAGTTGCAGGCAGCCGAAGCGTCGGCCGATCCTTTGATACGCGACACCTTGAAATACGCCAAGATGCTCGAGGGCAATGTGCGTGGTACGGGTGTGCATGCTTGTGGTACGATCATCTGTCGGGACGACATAACCGATTGGGTTCCGGTGAGTACGGCCGATGATAAAGAGACTGGCGAGAAAATGCTGGTCACTCAATACGAAGGATCGGTCATTGAAGAGACTGGGCTGATCAAGATGGACTTCCTCGGACTGAAAACGCTCTCTATTATTAAGGAGGCGGTGGAGAACGTCCGCTTAAGTCGTGGCATCGAAATAGATATCGATGAGATAGATATTGCCGACCCAACAACTTATAAACTCTACAGTGACGGACGGACCATCGGAACATTCCAGTTTGAGTCTGCCGGTATGCAGAAGTACTTGCGGGAGCTGAAGCCGACTACTTTCGAGGATCTGATTGCGATGAATGCGCTTTATCGTCCGGGTCCGATGGATTATATCCCCGACTTTATCGATCGTAAACATGGGCGTAAGCCTATTGAGTATGATATTCCGGTGATGGAGAAGTATTTGAAAGATACTTATGGCATCACGGTTTATCAGGAGCAGGTGATGCTTCTTTCGCGCTTATTGGCCGATTTTACTCGTGGTGAGTCCGATGCTTTGCGTAAAGCGATGGGTAAGAAGTTGCGCGATAAGCTTGATCACATGAAACCGCAGTTTATCGAGGGGGGGCGGAAGAATGGACACGATCCGAAGAAGCTGGAGAAGATCTGGGGCGACTGGGAGAAATTTGCCTCGTATGCTTTTAATAAGTCGCATGCTACTTGTTACTCTTGGGTGGCTTATCAGACGGCTTATCTGAAAGCCAACTACCCGTCGGAATACATGGCAGCAGTCATGAGCCGAAGTTTATCGAACATTACTGACATCACTAAGTTGATGGATGAGTGTAAGGCGATGAGCATTGAAACACTCGGCCCAGATGTGAATGAGAGTAACCTGAAGTTTATGACCAATGCGCAGGGGAATATCCGGTTCGGCCTTGCTGCTATTAAAGGTGTTGGCGAAGGTGCGGTGCTCAGCATTATCGATGAGCGGAAAAAGAATGGGCCTTTTAAAGGTGTATTTGACTTTGTGCAACGGGTTAATCTGAATGCGTGCAACAAAAAGAATATGGAGAACCTTGTTTTGGCGGGTGCGTTCGATAGCTTCCCAGAACTGAAACGCGAACAATTCTTTGCTACTAACACCAAGGGAGAGGTCTTCTTAGAGACTTTGATGCGTTATGGCAACCGCTATCAAGCGGATCAAGCCGCTGCCGTGAACTCTCTTTTCGGAGGCGATAATGTGGTGGATATTGCTACGCCCGAAATTCCTCAAGAGGTGGAGCGTTGGAGTGATTTAGAACGGCTCAACCGCGAACGGGAGTTGGTCGGCATCTACCTGTCGGCTCATCCATTAGATGAGTACGCCATCGTCTTGGAGCATGTCTGCAACACTCACATGACCGATGTTGAGAATAAAGAGGCTTTGGTGGGGCGCGAGATCACGATGGGCGGTATCGTAACAGCCGTTCGACAAGGCATGAGTAAAAACGGCAACCCCTATGGCATTGTGAAGATAGAAGACTATTCCGGTTCGGCTGAGTTTCCTTTTTTCGGCAACGACTGGGTCTCTTACCGCGGTTATTTAGAGAATGGCATGTTTCTCTTCTTGCGTGCTCGTTGTCAGCCCAAACAGTGGCGGAAAGATGAGCTGGAAGTGAAGATCACCGCCATCGAACTGCTTCCGAATGTGAAAGAAGAGCTGGTCAAGAAGATGACCATCTTGATACCGCTCTCTGTCTTGAACGCCGAGTTGATTCGTGAATTATCGGTTTTGATCAAAGAGCGTCCGGGGAATACTGAACTCTATTTTAAGGTGAGCGATGAAGAAGAACGCCAAATGAGCATTGAGATGATGGCCCGTCCGGTGAAGTTTTCCATTGGTAAGGAGCTGATCACTTATTTAAAAGAGCGTCCGGAGTTAAGTTTTTCTATAAATTGATTATCTTTGATGCCGGTTTGTGGGAGCTTGGTGAAGGAATATCGCCAGCCGATGAATTAAACTGTTTGAAAGATTGAACCTATTATCGACTCAGATTGTTTTTAACTTATACATAACATAAAAAATTAGAGAAATGGCTTTAGAAATTACAGATGGTAACTATAAGGAAGTTCTTACAGAAGGTAAACCTGTAGTTGTAGATTTTTGGGCACCTTGGTGTGGCCCTTGTAAGATGGTTGCTCCGATCATTGATGAGCTGGCCGGTGAATTTGAAGGACAAGTGATCATTGGTAAGTGTGATGTCGATGAAAACAGTGATATGGCTGCCGAGTATGGTATCCGTAACATCCCTACCGTGCTTTTCTTTAAAAATGGCGAGATCGTAGACAAGCAAGTTGGTGCTGTTGCGAAGGCTGTTTTCCAAGAGAAGATAAAGAACTTATTATAAATTTATAGATTTTAAAAAAAACAAGAATCATGGGAATAGAAGACGATTTCCGGTTGGAAGATGCTGATGATGAAAAAGCAATTGAATTTATCAGAGGTTATCTCCCTCAAGAACTAAAAGAGAAGTTCTCGGAGGATGAATTATACTACTTCTTAGATCTGATTGATGAATACTACATCGAGAGTGGTGTGCTTGAAGCAGAACCGGACAAAGACGGTTATGTGAACATCGACCTCGAAGAGGTGGCTGCATTTATTGTCAAAGAGGCTAAGAAAGATGAAATAGGCGAATTCGATCCGGAAGAGGTCCTTTTTGTCGTTCAAGGTGAAATGGAGTATGGCTCCACTTTAGGACAAGTGGACTAATCGCTTCCCTTTATTCGAACCGTTTTAAATGGGGTACTCTGTGGGTTTAACCACTGGAGTGCCCCATTTGTCTTATGGCGCACAGTAAGCGTTTAATATTCGGCTCTTGACGAGCATTTGTTGAAACCGTGTTTTCGTGGTATGCTCATAATCCCATGTTTTATGTCCAAGCGCGAAGATCATGAATGGCTGTGGGATGGTTGCCAAAAGGAAGGTGTTCCAACTAAGATTTCCTTCGAAAAGTAAACCGGTTCTTTAAGTGCATTCGCATAGAATTTACTGATGGTACAGAGATCAGGAACCGTGGTGCTAACCTGTTGGTAGCTATTCTAAATCCGAAACTTGAGTCAAACGATTTGTCTCTTTCACACTGGCTTTAAGCTCTTTTCAAATTGGCACTGCTTTACGACTCCTAAAGCGGTGCTTTATGACTGCTAAAGCGGTGCTTTACGACTGCTAAAGCGGTGCTTTATGGTTGCTAAAGCGGTGCTTTATGGTTGCTAAAGCGGTGCTTTGGAAGTTCTGAGGTTTAATGATGTGACTTCTACTTGACTTCTACTAGACTTCTACTAGAAATGGTTGTCACTTTTAGAGGTTAGTTACTAAATAAGTTGTTTCATTTTATTATTCATGACTGAAAACGTTGTCGTTTTCTTCTTTTTGTTACTAAAAAGGTTGTTGTGTACAAAACAATGGACAAACCTGAATGTATCCGAGTTTTCAGTGAAAGTCAATAGGGTTTGATGATCTATTGGCTTGACTTCTACTTCTCTTTTTTATGTTTTTTCGAGCGGCAAGATGCCGCTTCTTGATTCTGTTTAATACTTTATGGCTCTTTTTCTAAAGAGCTATAAAGTAAAAGATTTTTTTTAAAAGAAAGAACAAGAATACCTGCTTTTTTACATTTTAGATTTGTTTTTAGGACCCGTCTTTCTCTTATTGGGCTTAAAGGTTTGTTTCGAACGATGCAGCCTATCTGCAGTCCAACTTTCTTTTTCGATTGAGTTAGTTATTTGGGTAGCCTATCGTTGGCTTGTATGAATAGAAAAAGCAGAACGGTGCAGGCTAAAACTCCTCCAACGCATAGAACTGGTAATCCCGTAAGATGGTTTGTAGGAAAGCCTCTTGTGAAGGTTCTTTGACTGTGACTTGAAGTGTCTCTTTGACTTTTCGGCCCAGAGCCTCAACCCTTCTGGAACGGTCTTTTTGTCCGGAATTTAGTGTGCGAGTAATCACATCCACCTGTTCGAGTGATAAGTCGGCTGCTTGTGTGTAGACAGGGTGGTAGTTCTGTGTTAAGTGATTAAACTCATCGAGGCTGACGTGTATCTTTCGGTAGTTTTTGTCTTTGATAACCATCGTTCCAGCTGCCAGATCGCCCAAGCGCTGGCTGTTCTTTGTCAATAAAATAACTAAAACACCTAGCCCACTCGTTAGAGGTACATCGATCACAAAAAGCAACCAACGCAGTAGATAAGCACTGATGCTCGGAGTAGAACCGTCGGCTTTGACCACACGGATGTTCATCAAACGCTTACCGATGCTTTGTCCCTGATTAAAAGTCTCCCATAAAAAACTGTACAGAAGCACCGGAAGGAGGATAACCAAAAAGATAAAAAGGTATCTCATGTCCTGAGATATATGAACTTTGTTGAGGAGTGCAACCAGCGAAAAAAAATAGATGCCTATAATGAAAAGGTCTATCAGGAGGGCGATAAACCGTTCGCCGATGCTGGCCGGAGTTTGACTGATGCGAACAAACTGACCCGTTATGATGGTTGAATCTGCCATTTGTTTTTGAATCTTTTGAACATTTCATTGCAAATATATGATAATTCTCTTACTTTTGCTTGCGGATATAACGAAATCTTGTTAGCAAATCGGATTCAATGAAAGAGGTCACGTTTATAAGACGACATATCGAAAAATGGAAAGCAATGGAGGTGGTGGTGGAACAGGCTGCTCAGCAAACGCCCGATCGCTTGGCCGATGTTTATTCGGAGCTGACTGCCGATTTAGCATTTGCACAGACTCACTATCCCCAATCGCGTATTACCATCTACTTGAATAATTTGGCTTCGGCCTTGCATCATGAAATTTACCGGAACAAAGGGGAGAAGTGGCGCCGCATACTCTCTTTCTGGCGATCGGAAGTGCCACGAACGATGTATGAGGCACGGAAAGAGCTGCGCCTCTCTTTGCTGATTTTTATGGGGAGTCTATGCATTGGCATACTCTCTGCAATAAACGACCCCGATTTTGTTCGCCTCATTTTAGGGAACGGCTATGTGGATATGACCTTAGAGAACATTGCGCAAGGGAAGCCGATGGCTGTCTATGGCTCTTCTTCGGAATTGCCGATGTTTTTAGGTATCACCTTGAATAACATAATGGTCTCTTTCAACTGTTTTGCTATGGGGCTACTCACCGCTTTCGGTACAGGATATATCTTGCTGAGCAATGGGGTGATGGTTGGCGCCTTTCAAACGTTTTTCTTCCAACAAGGGTTGTTGGGTGAGTCGATGTTGGCCATTTGGCTACATGGCACGCTTGAAATTTGGGCCATTGTCGTAGCAGGAGCGGCTGGCATAGCGTTGGGAAACAGTTGGCTTTTCCCAGGCACCTACTCGCGCTTAGAGGCTTTCCGACGTGGGGCTAAGCGGGGACTTAAAATCATTGTAGGTACAGTACCTGTGTTTATCTTGGCTGGTTTCATTGAGGGGTTTCTCACCCGGCGTACCGATGTACCCGATGGGATGCGTCTAGTGGTTATCACTCTTTCACTGTTATTTATCTTATTCTATTATATTTATTTACCCAATAAAAGTTATGGAAAATCAAAAACCTAAAGCTGTCTTGTATGTTAAGCGTTCTTTTGGAGATAAACTGAACGTGTCATTCGATTTTATCAAAGAAAACTGGAAAGTACTCTTGAAGTTTGTGACCTATTTTCTGTTGCCTATCTCTATGATTCAGGCGTTGAGCTTGAACGGATTGATGGGAGGTGCGCTTAGCCTTAGCTCTTTAGCTTCATCGGGAGGCGATAGCGCCGCATGGCTGGGTGCAGCAGGAATCATGTTTTTTGTGCATTATGGCCTCTATATCCTATTGGCTATGGTGGGATGGGTTTTGCTCGGGGCTTTGATCTATGGGTTGATTAAATTATACCAGACTCGCGAAGAGCGGTTGGTGGGGCTGACATTCAAAGAGCTTAAACCGCTGTTTCTGAAGAATATTAAACGGCAGTTGATCATTGTTGTTATCTCTTTTCTGCTAACGATTCTGGCTTCTGTCCTGATGATTGTATTGGGAGTAGCTACGGCTTATACCTTGATTCTAACCATTCCGGCTTTTGTGGCCTTTGTTATGCCGCTGTTGCTTTTCTCACCGATCTATTTGCTTGAGGATATCTCGTGCGGTGCGGCTTTGAAGAAAACATACCGTTTAGGCTTTGCCACGTGGGGAGGAGTTGTCTTGATGGCTGTCGTGATGGGCTTTATTGCGAATGTGCTGCAAGGCGTGACCATGATGCCGTGGTACATCTCTACGTTGGTGAAATACTTCTTCACGTTGAGCGATACGGGCAGTGAGACTACGGTGTCGGTGGGGTATAGCTTTATGCTCTATTTGCTCGCTATCTTGCAGGCTTTTGGGGTCTATCTTTCCATGATTTTTACGGTGGTGGGGATGGCTTATCAGTATGGTCATGCTTCTGAAAAGATCGATGCGATCACGGTAGAAGAGGCTATTGATAATTTTAAGAATTTGTAAAGCCCCCTTTTGAAAGATGCTAAACTCTCCCGTTGATACGTTGGTTTGTGATACCACCCAACTGACGCTCTGGCGTTCGGATGCGGCTTACGATTACAACCGTGAGCTTGTAATGCCGGATATGAATCTCTTTGAGTGGCTGAGTCGGCAGGTGGGGGAGTTGTTGCGCCGACTGTTGGGCAGCCGTTTGGTCGACAACTATTCAGGCTTGATTCTGTTTCTTTGCGTCACAGCCATTCTGTTGACTTTGATTTGGTTCGTCTATAAGAAACGTCCGGATCTTTTTATGCGTTCAAGACGCAATAAGTTGGCTTACACCATCGACGAGGATACGATATATGGCATCGATTTTGAGAAAGCGATTGCTGAGGCACTTCAACAAGGTTGTTATAAGGAGGGCGTGCGTTTGGTTTATTTACAGACATTAAAGGGGCTGAGTGACGGGCAGCGGATTGATTGGCAGCTCTATAAGACCCCTTCGCAGTATCTCTACGAGGTGAAGATGGGGGCTTTTAAACAGCTTACGACCGATTTTCTTCGGGTGCGTTATGGTAATTTTGAGGCCACTGCTTCGTTAGTCGAGTTGATGCAGAGCAGACAAAAAGAGGTGATAAAGGGGGGTGAAGCATGAAGGAAAGTCGCGGGTTTATAGGCGGTGTTTTGATTTTCTTGTTGTTGATCTTCGCAGTCGAATACCAATTGCCTAAGCAGTTTGTCTGGACGCCTTCGTTTAGCTCCACTGATGCACAGCCTTTTGGGTGTGCACTGTTCGATAGTTGGCTTGCTAAATCGTGGCCTCAAGGCTATACGGTCTCTAATCAAAGTTTGTATCAATTAGCGCAAGAGGATACGACAAAGCAACGAGGTATTTTGGTTGTTTCGGAGTTTTTGTCTTTTTCGAAAACGGATGTTGAAACACTCTTTTCATTGGCTCGGCGAGGGAATCGGGTGATGCTTGTGGGCATGAATTATGACCGCTGGTTGTCCGATACGCTTGGCTTTTCGTGTGTCTCTTCTTTTTATAGTCCTTTGAAGTTTAAGGAATATGTCTCTTCTGCTGTCGATAAGCGCGATACCATTTGGTGGGTGGACACGCTCGGTGCTTATCCCAAGAGGAATTATCAAGCCTATGCACAGCTTCTGGCACCGTATCTGCTTTTAGAGGATTCGACCGATGCTCAGGTCTTGTCGCAGTGGCAATGCCAGGCTGAATATCCTCGATCGGCTGTGGCTAGAGATTCTACTTTGGCGCAGCAGACAACCTACCCGACACTTGCTTTTACGCGGAAGATCGGAGAGGGGCAGGTTACAGTGGCTTCGACGGCGTTACTTTTTACCAATTACGGCATACTCGACCGGGATCAGGCAACGTATCTCCTCCGTTTGCTTTCTAGCATGAAGGGGTTGCCTTTGGTGCGTACCACAGGTTATAGTAAACGAGCAGCGGAGGTGGCTCAATCGCCTTTCCGCTATCTGCTCTCTAAACCACCTCTTCGTTGGGCGTTATACCTGACCTTTATCTCCATTCTGTTTTTTATGCTGTTTTCAATTAAGCGTCGGCAACGGGTTATTCCGGTGGTTGTTTCGCCTTCCAATAAATCGGTGGAGTTTGTGGAACTGATCGGGACGCTCTTTTTCCGGAAGAGAGATCACGCTGGTTTGGTGAAGAAGAGGTATCTCTATTTTGCCGAGGAGCTCCGACGGGAAATACGGGTGGATGTGGATGAGGTGCAGCATGATGGACCGAATTTCTCGCGCATCGCTCAGAAAACGGGTTTGGATTATGAGATGGTGGCGAGTTTCTTTCGTGAGGTACGTCCGGTGCTTTATGGGGGGAAACAGATTTCTGATGTGGAGATGAAGCGATTTATAGATCAAATGAATAACCTAATTAATCATTTATAAGGAGTATAATTTATGATGGAAGAACAGAGAGAACAACGCATGGACTTGACGCTTTTTTCTTCGAAGATGGAGCAAGTTAAGGCTCAGATTGGGGCGGTGATTGTGGGGCAGGAACAGGCTGTTGACTTGGTGCTTACTGCCATCTTGGCCAATGGGCATGTGTTGCTCGAAGGGGTGCCTGGCGTGGCAAAGACGCTGTTGGCTCGCTTGGTGGCTAAGCTTGTTGAGGCCGATTTTAGTCGGATTCAGTTTACACCCGACTTGATGCCGAGTGATGTGCTAGGAACGATGGTGTTTAACATGAAGAGCAACGAGTTTGACTTTCATCGTGGTCCTATCTTCGGTCATTTGATTCTGGTGGATGAGATTAACCGGGCACCAGCCAAAACGCAGTCGGCCTTGTTTGAGGTGATGGAGGAACGTCAAATGACGATGGATGGGACGACTTATAAGATGGATGAGCTGTATACCATTATGGCTACACAGAATCCGGTGGAACAGGAGGGAACGTATAAGTTGCCTGAGGCTCAGTTGGACCGTTTCTTGATGAAGATTACGATGGACTATCCGTCGCTCGATGAGGAGGTGCGTATGCTCGAACGGCATCACGGAAATTCCGCCTTGTTGAAGCTCGATGAGGTGGCTTCGGTGATTACCCGCGATGAGCTGTTGTCACTCCGCCGGCTCACTGACAGGGTGTTTGTAGACCGTACCTTGATGCACTACATCGCCTTGATTATCCAACAGACGCGTACCAGCAAAGCGGTTTATTTAGGGGCTTCACCGCGCGCTTCGGTGGCATTGCTTCAGGCTTCAAAGGCTTATGCTTTATTACAGGGACGTGATTTTGTGACTCCCGAGGATATCAAGTTTGTGGCGCCGTATGTCTTGCAGCACCGTTTGTTGCTTACAGCCGAAGCCGAAATGGAGGGTTATTCGCCGGTGAAAATTACGCAACGCCTTATTGATAAAGTGGAAGTACCTCAGTAAATGGAGGGCTTTTGAACACTTGTGTGGATGGGACTAAAATTGTTAATAATCATCTGTAAAAACGTTAAGAGTTGTACCTGAATCATCGTTTCTATATTGGTATCGGTCTCTTGATCGGTCTGTTTATCATAGGCTATCTGTTGCCACCGTTGTTTCTCATCGGAAAAGGCTTGTTGGCTCTGTTTGTTCTGCTCGTTTGCTGGGATGCTTTTTTCTTGTATCGCCGGGCAGGTGTGAGTGCGTACCGGCAGTGTGCCGATCGGTTCTCGAATGGAGATGAGAATCGGGTGACTATTCGGGTGGAGAATAAGTCTGGTGAGGCGGTGAAGGTGGAGGTGATCGATGAAATCCCAGTGGTCTTTCAGGAACGTGAGGTGAGTTTCCGACTCTCTTTATTGCCGGGTGAAGGCAAACAGCTTGTTTATCAGCTTTACCCCAAAGAGCGGGGTGTCTATGGGTTTGGGTTGATCCGGGTGTTTGTTAGTGGACGTCTGGGATTCCTGTCGCGCCGGTTTAGTTGCGGTGCTCCGCAGGAGGTGAAGGTTTATCCTTCTTTCTTGATGCTTCACCGGTATGAGCTTTTGGCTATCAGTCATAACCTGACGGAGTTTGGCATTAAACGCATCCGACGGGTTGGGCATCAAACGGAGTTTGAGCAGATTAAGGAGTACGTGAAGGGCGATGATTATCGGACTGTCAACTGGAAGGCAACGGCACGCCGCCGAGAGTTGATGGTGAATGTTTTTCAGGATGAACGGTCGCAACAGATTTATAGTGTGATCGATAAGGGACGGGTTATGCAACAGGCTTTTCAGGGGATGACACTGCTCGATTATGCCATTAATGCCTCGCTGGTGCTCTCTTATGTGGCTATGCGCAAGGAGGATAAAGCGGGCTTAATTACTTTTAATGACCGTTTTGATGGATTTGTACCGGCTTCTAAGCAAGTTGGACACATGCAGACGTTGCTCGAAACACTCTACTGTCAGCAGACGAGCTTTGGTGAAACGGATTATTCGGCTCTTTGTGTGCATTTGGATAAGCAGGTCACTAAGCGGAGCTTGTTGGTGCTTTATACTAATTTTTCTGATTTGGGCAGTTTGAACCGGCAGTTGGCTTACTTGCAACAGCTCTCTCAACGTCACCGTTTGTTGGTGGTTTTCTTTGAAGATGAGGAGCTGAAGGATTATGCCGAACGCCCGGCTGTTGATACGGAGGGGTACTACCGACAGGTGATTGCTCAGAAGTTTCTGTATGAGAAAAAACTGATTGTCTCTACTTTACGCCAATGTGGTATTCAAGCGTTGCTCACACCTCCCAATCAGTTGTCGGTGGCTGTGATAAATAAGTACCTTGAGATGAAGGCTAGGCAGCTGATCTAAGGTTTTAGCATGGGGCTGCAGCGAAGGCTTGGCGTGTTGCGATAAAGAAGAAAAGAGCCATGCCGATGATGATGACACCGAGGATGCCGTAGAAGAGGCGTGCTCGTTTCCGGCCAACATTGGCCATGATCGACTGTGCATTGCGGGTGGAGAAGAACCAGTTCCAGTTGAGCAATGAGGCTAGCAGAGCCGTGAGCCCTGCTAGTCCAAATATCAGTTGTACGATGTATTGTCCTTTCATAGCTTGATGACTCTACTTCCGTCTTCTAATTCTTCGATGCTGACCTTAACGGCATCACCTGGTAGAAGTTCTTCTACTAGCTCTGGCCATTCAATGAAGCAGAGTGCTCCACTATAAAAGTAGTCTTCATAACCCATGTCATAGACTTCACTCAGTTTTTTGATTCGGTAAAAATCGAAGTGATAAATCAGTTCGCCCGCTTCGTCCGAGCGATACTCATTGACAATGGCAAAGGTGGGCGATGTGATGACATCGTTTACCCCTAGCTCTTCGCACAAGGCTTTGATAAAGGTTGTTTTACCGGCTCCCATTTTGCCATAGAAGGCGAAGACGGTGTTTTCGCCCATGGCCGTGATAAAGGCTTGAGCGGCTTCGTGAAGCTGTTCTGGAGATTGAATCTTGATTTCCATACGCATGAATCGTTTATGATGGTTGTTTAATGAACAATAATTTCCCGATTTTGCACCCGGCATAGATCAGGATGGAGACAAATATAATGGAGGCTCCCGAAGGAACTTGCCAATAGTAAGAGAGAAATAGACCGCCTAGGCAACCGATAAATCCAATGAGGATGGAGAGCCCAATGATCTTTTTGAAATTATAGGTGAATAGGTTGGCCGTCATTTGCGGAATGGTGAGCAAGGAGATGGCCAAGACGATGCCAACGATACGCAGACACGCTACAATGGTGAGGGCGATGAACATCATCAGCAGGTATTCCATCCAAAGTACGGGAATGCCTTGGGAACGGGCAAAATCTCGATCGAAGGCGATGTGGATGATCGGTTTAAGGTAGCGTGCAAAGAAGATGATTAGTGCACTCGTAATGACGCCCAATAGTGTTAAATCGCTCTGGGTAATGGTGAGGATGTTGCCAAAGAGGTATGACGAGAGATCGGTGGCAAAACCTGGTGAGAGAAAGCTGAACATGATGCCTAGAGCCATGCCTAGTGTCCACAAGACGGCAATGGCGGAGTCTTCGCGCATGTCACTCCGCTTGCTCAACCACTCGACTCCAAAGGCCGAAAGGACAGAGAAGAGGGCTGCGGAGAAGATCGGTGAGATGCCTAGATAGAGCCCTAGCCCGATGCCGCCGAAAGAGGCATGGGTGATGCCGCCACTGATAAAGACCAGTCGCCGGGTCACGATATAGGTGCCGATAATGCCACAAGCCATGCTGGCGAGTAAGCCGCCTAGGAGTGCATGTTGGAAAAAGGTGTAGTGCAGTAAATCCACGTCGCTAAAGGGTTAGGGTTTGTTTAACGTGTGAGCTATTGACGGCGTTCGCCTACAATGAGCAGCACTTCGTTTTTGATGGTGTAGGGGAGGGCAATGCCACGCAGTTGCAGGCTACGTACCCAACCGGCGACCTCTTCTTCCGGCATGGTGTAAAGCACATCCCGAAATTGTTCGGTCTCTTTTTCTGTGTAGGTACGCTCTTCTCGTCCGATAAATCGGTCTAGCTCTTCATCGTCGTAATAGACTATGCCTTGACTTACGGCGGCGAGGAGGCTCTCTTTCTCGCAGACTTCGTACTGACCACAGCATTCGGCATCGATCTCTTCGATTTCCGGCATACGGTCTATCTCACCACGCTCCAATTGTTTGCGAAGCTTTTGGTTTCGGATGTATCCGGCTATCAGAGCGATTATCACTAAGCCTAATAGGCTAAATAGGAGTATCCACATCATAAATTTTACGCATCAATTTTTGCAAAGTTACTTATAAATTTGTATTCGACGATACGTTTGGACCGATTCTCTTTCGGTTCGATGAAAAAACTCTATCTTTGTGGGACGATAAACAAATCACTTTTATGAAACACAAAACGATTTTTCTAGCGGCGGCATGGTGTGCCTTATCGGCTGTTATGTCTGCACAAAAACCTGTTGAGAAGGGACTGAGGAGTATTAACCGAGCGACGGCCGAAGCGCACATTGGCTTTTTGGCAAGCGATGAGTTGGAGGGACGCGAAGCGGGATTTCACGGCTCGCAGGTGGCGGCGCGCTACCTGGTGGCACAGTTGCAATTGATGGGCATCGAGCCGTTGGGTGAGACTTATCTTCAACCTTTTGAGGCGTATGCTAAGGAGCGGCAGCAACGGGGGCGTTGGATGGTACATCCTGATTCGATCGGGGTGTGGAGCCAACAGGTGCACCGGAAATTGTCTATGCACAATGTCTTGGGAATGATCCGTGGTAAAAAGCAGAATGAGTTTGTTGTTGTGGGGGCACATTTCGATCACCTTGGGGTTGACCCGACTCTTGATGGCGACGGTATTTATAATGGGGCCGATGACAATGCGTCTGGTGTTTCGGCTGTTCTTCAGATTGCACGGGCCTTTGTGGTGAGTGGTAAACAGCCTGAACGGAATGTGATTTTTGCTTTCTGGGACGGGGAAGAGAAGGGGTTGCTGGGTTCAACTTATTTTGTGCAATCGTGCTCGTTCTTGGCTGGTATGAAAGGGTATTTGAACTTTGATATGATCGGGCGCAACAGTTCTCCGGAGAAACCGATGGATGTGACTTACTTTTATACGGAATCGCATCCGGCTTTTGGTGAGTGGTTGAAGCAAGATATCCGGACGTATGGGTTGCAGTTAGAACCGAATTACCGACCGTGGGATAAACCGGTTGGCGGAAGTGACAATAGCCCGTTTGCGAAGGTGGGTGTTCCGATTATCTGGTACCATACCGGGGGACATCCCGATTATCACTTGCCATCTGATCATGCCGACCAGTTGAATTGGGGCAAGGTGGTGGAGGTCTCTAAAGCCTCTTTCTTGAATGTCTGGAATTTAGCCAATGAGGCATCGTATTGAGAAAATGTATCGGAGGGTGTGGTTCATGCCTTCCAATTAAGATAGATGATAAGCGGCTGCTTGAGGTGAACGAGTCACTTTAAGCGGCCGCTCATTTTTTTATCTTATGGTTCGAGTCTTGTAAGGCTAAACCCTGCTTTCTCTAAGTCGTCCCAATAGGTGGGATAGGATTTTGAAACCACCTGAGGCTCTGCTATCTGTAGCATTGGGAAGCGGAAAGCTGCCGGTGCAAAAGCCATGGCCATGCGGTGATCTTCATACGTTTGGATAAGTGGTGAATGCTCCGGCTCGCAGCATTCGCCCTCCCAACTCAAGAGGCTGTTTGCCTCTTCATGGATGAGATAGCCTAGCTTGCGAAGTTCAGTAACCAACGCCGTGATGCGATCGGTCTCTTTGATTTTCAAACTTTGAAGTCCCGTGAAGCGAAAGGGGATGTTTAGAAGGGCACAAGTGACGACAAAGGTCTGTGCCAAATCGGGGATATCCACTAAATCCTCATCGAGTCGAGAGGCACGTTGTTCGGTCTTTCGGAGTAAAACGCCGTCGGCCGTAAAGGTGGTTTGTACACCTAGGCGTTCAAAAAGTTTAGCTCCGCGACTATCGCCTTGTGAACTCTCTTTGAATAAGCCTTCCAACTTGATTTCTGCTTGAGGGGCCAAAGCGGCTATCTGATACCAATACGAGGCAGCACTCCAATCGTTTTCGATCAGGAAAGGTACGCTTTGGTAGGGGTGAGGGGCCACTTGGATGGTGTCCGTGCCTAACCAACTCACTTGGGCTCCGAAGGTAGTCATGAGTTGTAAGGTCAGGTTGATGTAGGGACGTGAAATAATTTCTCCGGTGAGTTGTAAGGTGAGCCCTTCTTTAAGCACGGGGCCAATCATCAGGAGGGCCGAGATGTATTGTGAACTCACATTTCCGGGTAAAGCAAGGGCGGTTCCTTTTAGCAGATGTCCTTCGATCTCTAGCGGTGGGTAACCCTCTTCCCGGGCATAGGTGATTTGTGCCCCTAGCTTTTGGAGTGCCTCCACTAAGAGGCGTATGGGACGTTGTTGCATGCGTGCGGTACCAGTAATGAAGTGCTTGCCTGGTGTGACACTGAGATAGGCCGTGAGAAAACGCATCGCTGTGCCGGCAGCCAAAATATCGATCACGTTGGCTTTTTCTGTTAGTGCTTTAATCATGACGCGGGTGTCATCACAGGCCGATAAGTTTTCTGGCGTGTTGAGACCTTGAGCAAGGGCCTGAATAATCAAGGCTCTGTTGCTGATGCTCTTAGATGCCGGCAGTTGTATGGTGCTCTCCACCACCGAAGGAGCTAAAAGTTGGTAACGCATGGTTGCTGGGCTTTATTAAATGTATCGGGAGCAAAAATAATCAAATTATTCGAGAAAAGCCTTTGTTTAGGGCGATGATGCTTTTAATTAGCCTGCTTTTTATGTCAGTTGATTACTTTTTTTTAAAAAAAGTGAGAAAAAAGTGTCATCGGGGCGAACAAAAGAGAGAGAACGCGTGTTGTTTAAGATATAGAAGGAAAAGATAGCTTTCAGGAGATCGTTTTCATGATGTGATTAATATATATGTTGTTCAAACTAAAGGCACTACAAGGATAGAGGTAGAGTTTCAATAGGTTTCAATAGGAAAGTGTCTTTGGGAGCTTGTTCTTTTAAGGGAAGAACAGAATAAAGCACACAAGCCGGACGGATTTGAATCCGAACGGCTTGTGAAGTGTTGTCGAAAAACTTAAGCGCTTTTGCGGTTGTAAATAACCCGCATGGCTGCTGTGTAGGCCTCCGATGAGACGGATAACGAAATGGCATCTAGTCTGTCGTCTTTCTCGAAAACATCGATATAGGCTGCACTTAATAAGTTTTTAACTGAGGCAACTTCCCATGGGCTGCCTACAAAGACATTGATTTGATTCTTTTTCTTGTTAGTGATCATTGTTAGGTGTGTTTAATAGCTATAGGCTGCAATGCTCAATCCTTTATTCATAGGCTTTTGGGCTTGTTGCCCAGAACTTTGCGGCATATAACTATGCTAACACGGGGCGCAAAGATAAACGCATTTTTTTATTGGCGCATAGAAATCTCTTGTTTTTTTATAGAGAAAATTGTCTGTTGTACAAATAAGAGCAACTCCTTTAATAACCGAAAATTACTCTGTTATTAAAGGAGTTAGCTGTTTTAAATAGAACTGTTGCTCAAGAAAAATTATTCCTGAGTCTTTTGTCGGATCTCTACCCGGCGGATTTTCCCGCTGATGGTTTTGGGGAGTTCTTCCACAAATTCTATGATGCGAGGGTATTTGTAGGGAGCTGTTACTCGCTTAACATGGTCTTGAAGTTCCTTGATCAAGGTTTCATTGGCTTTCTCTTTGTACTCTCGACTCAGGATAATGGTGGCTTTGACTACTTGCCCGCGAATCTCATCGGGTACACCGGTGATGGCACATTCCACCACAGCAGGGTGGGTCATTAAGGCACTTTCTACTTCGAATGGGCCGATGCGGTAGCCTGAGCTTTTAATCACATCGTCGGCACGGCCAACAAACCAAAGGTATCCATCTTCGTCTTTCCACGCAACATCGCCTGTGTAATAGATGTGGTCGTGCCAAGCCTCGTGTGTGCGTTGGCTATCGCGGTAGTACTCTTTAAATAATCCCAATGGTTTTTTCTTGTCGGTTCGGATAATAATCTGTCCTTGTTCACCTGCTTCCACCGAACGCCTGTTGGCATCAATCAGGTCGACCTCGTACTGTGGATTAGGCAGTCCCATACTCCCCGGTTTGGGTATCATCCACGGCATGGTGGCTACGGTTAAGGTTGTCTCTGTTTGCCCAAACCCTTCCATCAGGGAGATGCCGGTGAGCTTTTTGAAGGTCTCGAACACGGCCGGATTAAGCGCTTCACCGGCTATGGTGCAATATTGGAGCGATGAGAGATCGTATCGGCTCAAGTCTTCTCGAATTAGAAAACGGAAGATGGTGGGAGGTGCACACAGGGAGGTGATACGGTACTCGTGTATCTTTTCTAAAATAGCCGATGGCGTGAACTTGTCGTGGTCATAGACAAAGATGTTGGCCCCGGCAATCCATTGACCGTACAACTTTCCCCAGACGGCTTTTCCCCAACCGGTATCGGCGATGGTGAGGTGGAGACTTTCAGAGTTGAGGTTGTGCCAAAAAGAGCCGGTGACGATGTGACCTAGTGGATAGGTAAAATCGTGCGCCACCATTTTGGGTTCGCCGGTGGTTCCGGAGGTGAAGTACATAAGCGATAAATCGTCGTTGCTGTTCACCACATCGGGTCGAATAAAAGGTGGAGCTTGCTCGATTCCTTGGTGGAAGTCTCCGAAAGGGGCTGGCACCTCTGGTCCTACGCTGACGACTTGTTTAACCGAGGGGCATTGGGACAGTGCCTCCAGAATGTGCGTCGTGATGGGCTCTTCACCTGCTGCCACAATCAGTTTGATGTCGGCTGCCTGGCACCGGTAGACGATGTCTTTTTTAGTGAGTAGGTGGGTAGCCGGAATGACCGTTGCCCCGAGTTTATGGAGAGCGATGATGCTAAACCAAAACTCATAGCGTCGTTTCAAAATCAGCATCACCATGTCGCCCCGGCTTACTCCTAATTGTTGGAAGTATGAGGCTGTCTGGTCTGAGTACTGTTTCATCTCGGCAAAGGTGAACTGTCGGTGTTCACCTTTGTCGTTGGTCCACAATAGCGCCTTTTTGTTCGGTTGTTCAGCAGCCCAAGCGTCGACAACATCGTAGCCGAAGTTGAAGCAGTCTGGTACCTGAATTTGTAAGTTGTTTATAAAATCTTCCTGAGAAGTAAACTGTGTCTGTTTTAAGAATCTTTCTACCATAATAAAAACTACATGATTACGGCTAGAAAGCGCACCACTTTTCCGTCGAGTGCTTTCATGCCATGTGGAAGTTTAGAGTTGAAATAGAGGCTATCTCCTTCGTTGAGAATAAGCTCCTTGCCGTTGATGTTGAGCATCATGCGCCCTTCGAGCACCAAGTTGAACTCTTGTCCGTCGTGGCTGTTGAACTGTATCGGTGTCTCCTCCGGTTTGGGCTCAACGGTCACGATAAACGGATCGGCCGTTCGGTTCATAAACCCGGCTGCAAGTGCCTGATATTTATAAGCTTTGGTGCGTTCGATGCTGACACCTTGTCCTGCACGGGTCAGGAAGTAGCTGTTCATTTTAGGCTCTTCACCGAACATTAGCGCATCCAAAGCGATGCCATAACGGCGAGCAATCTTTTGGAGCATGCTCACGGAGATGTCGTATTCGCCACTTTCTGCTTGGGTGTACTCTTCGATGGGTAGGTTGCAATCGCGTACAACCTCCTCAGCCGATAGTTCGAGGACCTCACGCAGGCCTTTCAAACGTTCGGCTATCAGTTTAATTTGTTCATCCATAAGTTGAGTTATTGAGTGGGTCCTATGTTTCGAGGAGGCTATTGTCTCCTATTTAATCGAAACATAGAACGGGTTAGTTAGTCTATTGAGCCGCTTTCATCGCTTTGATCACTGCCGATGTAAAGCCTTCGTGTTCCAAGGCATTGAGTCCTTTAATTGTGAGGCCTCCGGGTGTGGTGATTTTATCGATTTCCAAGCTCGGATGCGTGGAGGTGTTTAGTAAAATCTGTGCAGCCCCTTCCAAGGATTGTGCGACCAAGGTCATCGCTTCATGCGGACGAAGGCCGCTTTCCACACCTGCTTGCATAGCTGCTTGTACATACTTCATCACGTAAGCAAGTCCACAAGAGGCTAAGGCGGTAGCTGCTCCCATTTGATTTTCGGGTAGCATCATGGCGCGTCCCATCTCGCTGAAGATAGAGAGAATGGTTTGTTGCTGTTCGGTACTGGCATTACGCTCGGCAATGACGGTCATACTGGCTTGTTGCTCAATGGCGGTGTTGGGGATAACCCGAAACATAGTTAGTTCGGAGTTGGCATAGTGCGCTAGCTGTTCGAAACTTACTCCCGCAGCCAACGAGACTAATAGTTGCGGTTTTTTCAGTTTAAGCGGTCGGATAACAGATTCGACGAGCCACGGTTTCACTGCTACAATAATTAGGTCTGCCTGCATGGCCGCTTCCACATTGTTGTTGGTTATGTGGATAGTTGGATAACTGGCTTTGAGGCGTTCCAACTTCTCATTACTAGGGTTAGATACCGTGATTTGTTCGGTTGAAATGAATTGGCCTTGCGCCAATCCACCGGCTATGGCACTGCCCATATTACCGGCACCAATGATAGCTACTTTCATGATCGACTCTTGTTTTAAGTGTTACGATATCGGCAAAGGTATATTTAAAAATGATAAATGAAGCTTTTATAACTGATATTTTAACTCAAAAAAGAATAAAAAATGAGCAACCTGATATTTTGTTGAGCTGTATTTCTTGCGGTTTGCTCTCCAACGCGGATCTTGCAAAAGGAGACGCGGGAATGTATCCAAGTGATATATCCCCGCGTGTCATGATGGTCTATTTAATGGTGTCTCTCACCATCTTATTTACAGCAGTTTTTTGAACTTGGTCAGGAACTCATCGGCCTCTGAGCGAGTTAGGCAGAGTGGTGGCAGAAGGCGGATGACAGATGTTCCGCTCGCACCGGTAAAGATGTGCTCGTCATGAATCAACCGATTGCGAAGTTCCTTGACTGGTTCTGCGAACTCTATGCCGATCATCAATCCGCAACCGCGCACCTCTTTGATGGAAGGTAATTGGCGAAGTTCGTTCATCAAGTAATCACCCAGTTGAGCCGCATGTTCTATCAGGTGCTCTTGTTCCATGACGTCCATTACGGCCAATGCTGCACTGCAAGCCAAGTGATTTCCACCAAAGGTGGTGCCTAGCTGACCGTGCACGGCTTGGAACATCGGGCTGATAAGTACGCCCCCCATCGGGAAGCCGTTGGCTATCCCCTTGGCTACCGTAATGAGATCGGGCTTAATGCCGCTGTGTTGGTGGGCAAAGAATCGGCCACTTCGTCCATAGCCACTCTGTATTTCATCGAGGATAAGTACCGCATCGGCTTCGGTACAGCACGCACGCAACTCTTGTAGGAAGGTTGGCGTGGGAAGTTGTATACCACCGACGCCTTGAATGCCTTCAATGATCACCGCACAGACATCTCCCTTTTGCAACTCGGCACGCACTGCTTCTATGTTGTTGAGTGGGAGGTAGGTCACGTGGTTGTTTTGGTTGATCGGTGCGCAAATTTTGGGGTTATCGGTGGCTTCTACAGCTAGGGATGTCCGCCCGTGAAAAGCTTTGTTGAAGGCGATGATCCGAGTGCGTCCGTTGTGAAAGGAGGCTAATTTAAGGGCATTTTCATTGGCTTCGGCACCACTGTTGACCAAGAATAAGGAATAATCGGGATAGCCGGATAGCCTGCCGAGTCGTTCTGCCACCTCTTCTTGTAGACGGTTGATTACGGAGTTGGAGTAAAAACCTAATGTGCCTACTTGGTGGCTGATGGCTTCTACATAGTGTGGGTGGGCGTGTCCGATGGAGATCACGGCATGACCGCCATAAAGGTCGAGGTAGGGTGTACCTTGGTCGTCCCAGACCCGGCAGCCTTCTCCTTTAACAATGTTGATATCAAACAAAGGATAGACATCGAATAGTTTCATACGTATGTGGTTTTAGTGTACACTCCCTGAGAATGCACCCGTTTAAGCGGGGCATTCTTTCTGTGGAGCTGTTTTAAATAAATCAGTTATAGCGTGTTAGAAAGCCGATGGCTTGAGGCGTAGTCCGATGGTCTCCTCAAGGTTGAACATCAGGTTCATGTTGTGTACGGCTTGTCCGCTAGCACCTTTCAAGAGGTTGTCTATGCACGAAATAATCAAAAGTTTATCGCCTTGCTTCTCAAGATGAATCAAACATTTGTTGGTGTTGACCACTTGCTTGAGATCGATGTTTTTATCGACGATGTGGACAAATGAATCTTTATCGTAATAGGCCTCATACATGCGTACCAACTCTTCCAGTGAAACCTTTGTTTTCATCAGGATCGTGGTGAATATTCCTCTTGGGAAATTACCTCTGTAAGGGATGAAGCTGATGTCGGCATTGAAACTTTGTTGAAGTTGTTGCAAGGCTTGGGTGATCTCAGGAAGATGCTGATGTTCGAAAGGCTTGTAAACACTCATGTTGTTGTCTCGCCAACTGAAATGGCTGGTTGGTTGAGGCTTAACTCCGGCACCTGTGCTGCCTGTAATGGCATTGATCGTGATGTCGCCGCTGAGTAAGAGGTTTTTGGCCAACGGCAATAGACCCAATTCGATGCAGGTAGCAAAGCACCCCGGATTGGCCACATAACGAGCCGTGCAGGTAGCCCGGCGATTCAGTTCCGGCAGACCGTAAACAAAATCGTGCTCTTCACTTTTGAGGCGATAATCCATCGATAAATCGATTACTTTTAGGCTCTCAGGGAGGTTGTGGCTATCCATGAACTTCTTGGTGTCGCCGTGAGCTGTACAAAAAAAGAGCACGTCTATTTCATCAAGAAGGAGTTGGTCGGTGAAAGACAAATCTGTTTCGCCGTAAAGTCCTTCGTGCACGTCGGTAATCTTATTACCGGCATTGCTGTTGCTGTGGATAAAGACTATTTCTGTTTCCGGATGGTTAATGAGTAGGCGAATTAATTCCCCTGCTGTATAACCCGCTCCTCCTATAATACCTGCTTTTATCATATTTGTTCATCTTTATGGTTGCCATAGTATACACGTAGCGGTGTCGATGTCACTTTGATGAATCCTTTGGCATCTTCGGCTGTCCACCCTTTCTGCATCTCACCATATTCACCCAATTTCGATTTGACCAAGTCATCTTCCGACTCGACTCCGATAGTCGAGAATGAGAGCGGGCGAAGTTCTAGGCTCACGGTACCGTTGACGTTCCGTTGGCTGTTTGTCAGCATCGCTTCGATATCCCGCATGACCGGTTCCAAGTATTGACTCTCATGGAGAAACATCCCATACCAGTTGGCTACCTGATCTTTCCAGTATTGTTGCCATTTGCTTAATGTATATTTCTCTAGAAAACGGTGCGCACCAATGATCAGCATTGGAGCAGCCGCTTCAAAACCGACGCGTCCTTTGATGCCAACAATGGTGTCGCCTACGTGCATATCTCGTCCGATACCATAAGCGGCACCAATCTCTTCTACTTTTTGGATGGCTTGTATTTTGTCATCGAACACCTCTCCGTTGACCGCATAAAGTTCGCCTTTTTTAAATTCTAAACGCAATATTTCGCTCTCTTTTTTTTCAACTTGCTTCAAATAAGCAGTTTCGGGTAGCCCTTGTGCTGAATCTAAAATCTCGCCTCCGCAGATTGACGTCCCCCATAACCCCACGTTGTACGAGTATTTTAGTTTTGTAAAATCGGCAAAGAAGTCGTTTTTGTTGAGGTAATCGATCTCCTCTTGGCGGCTTAAGGCCATATCGCGTGTCAGCGTGATGATCTCCACATTCGGAGCTAGGACAAGAAAAGTCATGTCGAACCGAATCTGGTCATTCCCTGCACCAGTAGAACCGTGAGCAATGGCATCCGCTTTAATCTCGTTGGCATACCGAGCGATAGCCAAGGCTTGGAAAATACGTTCCGAGCTGACCGAAATAGGGTAAGTTCCGTTGCGCAGTACATTGCCATAAATCATGTATTTCAAGCTCTTTTCGTAGTACTCTTTCGTCACATCCAAGTTGATGTAACCCACTGCCCCTAGCTTATAGGCATTCTCTTCATTCTGTTTAAGTTGCTCAGGGCTAAAACCACCTGTATCGGCACAAGCCGCATACACTTCATAGCCCTTCTCTTTGGTTAGGTACATGACAGTGAATGAGGTGTCCAAACCGCCACTGAATGCTACTACCACTCTCTTTTTCTGTTCCATGTTGTTTTCTATATTAATGGTATCTTATACTGATTCTTTTGGGTTATTCTTAGACTCTGTTGGGTCATAAAGCATTGCTGTGCAGATGCAGAACTTGCGCTCTTTGGCCACTAAAATGTCGTGATTAATGCACCCTTCACATCCTCGCCAAAACGCCTCATCGTCTGTCAGCTCGTTGAAGGTGACCGGCACATAGCCCAATTCGGTATTCATCTTCATGACGGCAGCCCCCGATGTGAGGCTAAAGATTTTAGCCCTCGGCCAACGCAAGCGAGCGAGTTGGAACGAAGCTTGTTTGATGCGTTTGGCCACACCATATCCCCGATAATCGGGATGAACAATAAGTCCCGATGTGGCCACATACTGTTTGTTGCCCCAAGATTCGATGTATGTAAATCCCACGAATGCTTCATCGCAGAGCGCAATGATGGCTTTACCCTCTCTCATTTTGGTGGCAATATAGTCGTGTGTACGTTCGGCAATACCCGTTCCCCGTACAGCGGCAGCTTTTCTGATTGTGTCTAAAATAGTGTCAACATAAACCTCATGTGAGGCGTCGGCTACCATAACATCTATTTGTTGAGTATCCATTGGGCGAATAAAAGTGACTGTTTATTTCTGGTTTATATTCGGGATGATGTGAGTTAATTTTTGGCGTAAAAGAGCTGGGGTTACCCCTTCACGCAAGACCAACATAATGGTGTCATCGCCGGCAACGGTACCTAATACCTCTTTGGAATCACTGTTGTCGATATCGTAGGCCATTCTGCTGGCATAGCCTGGGCGCGTGCGGATAACAGCCATGTTGCCCGAGAACTGGATAGAGACAAAACCATTGTTGGTCATCATCTCGCCTGCACTATGATCACTAGAGCGTTTATACATCACATCATTGGGCAAGACATAGACATATTTGCCATCCATGCTTGCGGCTTTAGCCACTTTGAGCTGTTTGAGATCGCGTGATAGCGTAGCCTGAGTCAAATCAAAACCTTCGTTGAAAAGTTCTTGTAGTAGTTCTTCTTGAGAGCCCAGTTCTTTGCTGGAAATAATCATTTTGATGGTGTTTAACCGATCTGCTTTCTTTTTCATGTGTATAATTATTCTTTAGATGGGGCAAAAGTAGTGATATTCTAGAATATAAATGCAATAAAATCCTTTTTTTTAGTTGTTTTATGCAAAAAAGGTCGTTTTTAAGAGAATTGTTGCATATTCATGAAGATGAATGCTTGACTTTGGTCTGGTTAAGAGAGGGCAATCCGAAAAATCGGTGGGGCTATTAAATAATCTCGCCCAAGCTGACCTCATCTTTACTCCTCTGAGTTTGACCCTAAAAATGTTTGTTTGGGTATTAAACGAATTTTTAGTTGCCCAACGAGAGATACTTTTTTATTTGGCAATAGAATTATCGTCCCACTATAGTGGAATTATCGTCCCACTATAGTGGAATAGTCGTCCCACTATAGTGGTCCAATCGTCCCACTATAGTGGGACGATAAAACACTTGCTAACAAAACTAGATTCTTTCACGAAGAAAAAAGGACGTTTCTGTTAGGAAAAGGTGTTTGTTTACCTATAAGGCCGACGTTAATCTATTTTTTAGGCCACGAAAAATCTGCGCAAATATGAGGTCGTATTCCTTTAAACTCGCAGGTGCTCTATGAGACCTGTTTTTAATTGTTTTTTAGTCCGTTCACCCGGATAGATTCTTCGATTTAGAGAGTGGTGTGCTATTAGAGGGGAGGAAAAAGAAAATGGAGTTAACTTATTATCTGTTAATAAGTTAGCTCCATCCGTGTCGGAATGAGGTGATTCGAACACCCGACCCCTACGTCCCGAACGTAGTGCGCTACCAACTGCGCTACATTCCGATTGCAATAAGCAAAAAAGTGGTGCCACCAGGAATCGAACCGGGGACACAAGGATTTTCAGTCCTTTGCTCTACCAACTGAGCTATGGCACCCTCTCTTGTTTGCGGGTGCAAAGATAAGTATTCTTTTTAATATAGCAATAAATCGGAATATATTTTTCTTTTTTTTGTAAATGATTCTTGGACGTGTGCTGAATTTATATCGAAAAATAGAACAGACTCTGAATATTTGTCGGTTTTATACCTTATATTTGCAAACGTTAAGCAAAACAATATAAGATTATGAGTATTAGATTAGGCGAGTTTAATGAACTTGAAGTGGTGAAAGAGGTCGACTTTGGTTTGTACCTAGACGGTGGTGAAGAGGCTGGTGAGATTCTTTTGCCTACGCGCTATGTGCCTGAACATTTTGAGATCGGTGAGCGGTTAAACGTGTTTCTTTATTTAGATAATGAAGAGCGTCTCATTGCTACCACTCTAACGCCCTTTGTTCAAGTGGGGCAGTTTGCCTACCTTGAGGTGGCGTGGATTAATCAATACGGTGCTTTCTTAAACTGGGGCTTGATGAAAGATCTTTTTGTTCCTTTTAGGGAGCAGAAGATGACTATGCAGGTGGGGAACAAGTATGTGGTTCATGCGCACTTAGATGAAGAGAGTTATCGAATCGTTGCTTCGGCCAAGGTGGAACGCTATTTAGAAAAAGGACAACCACCCTATGAACCGGATGAAGAGGTGGATATCTTGATTTGGCAAAAGACCGATTTGGGTTTCAAGGCGATTGTTGACCATAAATACAGTGGCTTGCTGTACGAGAATGAGGTATTTTCGTCTTTACGTACGGGGATGACGATGAAGGCTTTTGTCAAACAGGTTCGTGAAGATGGTAAGATTGACTTGATTTTGCAAAAACCTGGCTTCGAAAAGATTGACGACTTTGCTAAAGAGCTATTGGATTATATCCGGTCGCATGACGGTCTGTTGCCTTTGACTGATAAGAGTCCGGCTGAAGATATTTACGCATTGTTTGGCGTTAGCAAGAAGACTTTTAAGAAGAGTGTGGGCGATTTGTACAAGAAACGTTTGATTCTTTTGAAAGAAGACGGTATTTGTTTGGTATGATACCCCTACTTGAAATAGGGAAAAACCTATAGAATAAAAGAGAAAACAATAAGGGTGGGGATTTTCCTCACCCTATTTTTGTGGCATAAGAAATCTTTTAATCTATAAGCGTTATGAAAAAATGGTATCAAATAGCAGTAGTGGTATTCACTGTGGGGATGTTGGCCAGTTGCACCAGCTTTAAAACCCCGATAAAGAAAATGATGGCAGTTGAAAAGGGGATGACCAAAAATCAAATCGTGGATGTTTTGGGTAGTCCGAGTTATCGGAGTTTTAATGACGAGAAGGAGTTGTGGGAGTTTCGGCAGTTCCTGGCAGGTGGCAACACCTCTGTTATTCTGATCACCTTTATCGACGGACGGGTGGAGAAGATGGACACGTTTGAAGAGTTGCCTTTTCGTGAATCCGAGTGTGAACAGGGGCATCCTAAAAAGGGGAATTAGCTGGTTTGTTTTTTTTAATTGAGTGTGTGTTGAATCTGTAATAAAGAAGAGTATGAAACGATGGTATATGGGATTAGTGGTTATCTGTTTATTAAACACTACCACAGTGGTGGCTGCCATGAGTAGCAGTCGGGTACGTTTGGAAACGCGTTTCTTAACGGATAAAATGGCTTATGAGTTAGGTTTGACCACTTTGCAGTACAATGATGTGTACGAGATTAATTACGATTTTTTGGCTTCTATCCGCGGATCGTTGGATGATGCTATGTATGGAGATTCGTGGGCTTTAGATCAGTATTATGAGGCACTGGATATTCGTAATGACGATTTACGCTTTGTGTTGAGTAGTACACAGTATCGTCGGTTTATTGGCCTGGAGTATTTCGCACGGCCGGTGTCTGTCGATAATGGGCGTTGGGGGTTGCGGGTTTATCTCGTATATACTAATCGAAACCACTTTTATTGGCCACGTCCTTATCACTACCGTACCTACTGTGGAACGCATCATCGACGTCATTATGACCATGTGAGTTATTACAGAGGGCGTCATCATCATCAGCCTTACGGTACTGTTTACCGAATCCGAGGAAATCAAATCTATTCCAACTATTGTGAGTCGGATTTTGGACGGACGCCTATTCGGACTAATGGGGCTTCTCATCGGTATCCCTCTTCGAACAGCCGATATCCCTCTTCGAACAGTCGATATCCCTCTTCAGATCGTCGGTCGCCTATTCGGACAGGTGGCTCTACTGAGCGGGTTTATCACGGAGGGCATCGTACTGGTGTTTCAACGGAATCTCGGGGACGGACAGAATCAAACTGGTCGGGTAGTCGGACAGGGGTTTCTTCAAGTCGGACTGATTCAGAACAGCGGAGTTCTTCAGAAACTCGCACAGAGACCAATTCGTCACCTCGAACTTCGGTAAGAGGGACCAGTTCCAGATAAAACCTTCACTGAGCAGGCTAATCGGATTTGATTAGCGTATGTATCTATTGTTTACTTTCAACCCTGTTCTCATCAACAGGGAGCGTTTCAGGTGTTTCTCGAATCAATGTTTTTCGGGCTTCACCTGAAACGGTTATATGGGGGCGAATGCTATCGGCTGTGGTTTCATCGATGAGTCCTTTTTTAGCTAGCCGTTTAGCAATTAGTCTGTAGTATCCCTCCATGTTGGCTTTTAAATCTCCATTTTCTGTGAAAGAGCGTTGGAAATGTTTGGGCTTAGGAATGATTGAGGCTAAGAAGATAGACTCTTCTGTGTTGAGCTCTGAAGGGCGCTTGTTGAAATAGAATGTCGCTGCCTCCTGAATACCATAAATAAGTGGCCCCCATTCCGCTATGTTTAGATAGACTTCATACAGACGTGCTTTGGGGGTAAGGTGTGCTGTTTCGATGAGCCACACAATGAGGGCTTCTTCTAGTTTGCGTGCAAAATTCTTATGCTGATTCAAAAAGACATTCTTTACTAACTGCATGGTAATGGTGCTTCCCCCTCTGGCAAATCGTTTCACTTTTAGGTCATAAATAAGGGCTTCGCGTATGGCATCGGGCAAAAATCCTTGGTGATAGAAAAAGGCGCCGTCTTCGCTTTGTAGAACAGACATCTGGAGAATGGGGGAAATGCTGTCTAATGGGGTGAAGTGTTCCCAAGATGGTCCTATTGGGAAGGTGCGTACGGGATTGCCTTGTTCATAGGCGGTGTACATGAACTCGGACGACATCTTGTTGAGGTTGCTCTGCCCGTACTGAACAATCCGGAAGGATTTTGAAGTCAGTTCGGAAGTAAACTTTAAGCTGTCTAGGCATGCCCAATCAATGTCTGTGTAGAAGTGATAAGCCAATTCACCGCTTGTCTTTAAACCTTCTAGATTGGCAAATAAGCCTTTAGGGAGTGAGCTGAAAAGATCGTCGGCTGGAAACCGTGATTTGGTAACTGAAGCGGTTAGGTGCCAGTTCTCTTTTTTCTTTTCAGCTTTCAGGTAGGGATGAAAGTTTAGTTTGTTAAAGAGTACGGTGGAGGTGCTATCTAGCTCAAGGGTGTTTTGATCGATGGTAAGATGGTAAGATAAAGCGCCTCGGTTTAGATGAATGGTGTCGGGCGAAAGTGCTTGGTGAAAGAGGTTTAATCCACTGAGTTTGGCTTCTCCTTGTAGGGCGATGTTGCTGCCGGGAAGATTTTGTTTCGTTAGACTGTATTGTAGGGTATCGAAAGTGATGGCTGCGCCAAATCGTCTATTGATGTAGGGGAGGGCTATGGGGGCTGCCGAAGCGCTATATAAGGAGGTCTTCAACGTGTATTTGCTGCGATTGAGCTCGCCTTGGGCTTCCCAGTGTTGCGTGCATGAATCTTCTTGAATGGTGATCGAGGAGTGGAATTTGTTCTGAACGATGTTAAAGTGGGGTATCTGAACGGTTACGAAATGGTCGTTGGTGCGCTCATGCAGGCTGATATCAGTTAAATGTCCATTGGCTGGGAGTAGGTCGTAGAAAATGCTGAGTAGTCTGTCTACTTTATTGGCATATGTGGAGGAGGTCTGGTAGGCTTCTGCTGCTTGTGTCTCTTTCTGAAAAAGAAAATCATAATTGGAGCGATTACCTCTCTTTATGAGTGTGCAGGCTAGTTGGCTTACATTGACGCGGTTTATTTCGATTTTGCTTTCTAGTAGTTTAAAGAAGTTGAGGTGCAACTGTATGGCTGTTACGTGCAACAAAGTGTCTCGGTTTATCGGGACAATCGTTAGCTCTTTGAGATTCACCTCGTCGAGTCCTTGCATAGACAGCTCTTGGTAGCTCATCTTTAATCGATACCGTTGTTCGATTTTGGCAATACGCTGATCGACCGCATAGCGAAGTAAGAGGTTGCGGGATAGATACAAGCAGGTAGCACTGAGGCATACGGCGGTGCATATCATGGTAGAGATAAGGATTCGGCGATTGAATCTTTTCATGTTTTAAGGGTTAAAAAGAACCTCGCAAAGTTAGAGAATATTTTTAAGCGAATGGACGTTTGTCTCTCTTTTTTAAAGTAGATTCTGAAGATAAAGGTGGTGAAAGGGGGGTGGATTTATTGACGGTGTTTTTAAGAGTTGCCTGATTTAGGATAAAAAGTAACATTTGTTGGCCAATGTTTAGCTGTAATTCGATGCGTTTTTTGATTCCTTAAACGGTCTCTTTGCTTAATAAAAAAAATAGCACATATTTTTAAAAGGCTTCAGATCCTTTATTTAAAGGTGTTGGCAGGTGTAAGAGACTTATTTATGAAAAAAAAGTGCTTTCTTATGCAACGTTTTGCTGAGACGTGACGTCTAATAGATAAACTAACAAACTATAAAACGTATAACTTAAAAACAGATAATTATGAAAACGACTAGAATGTTTAAATTGGTAGGATTGGTAGCTATGGTATGTGCTTTGTTCCTAACGTCAACAATGAAAGCTCAAGGTGAACCGAACTTTATTACGAATGAAGAGGTCGTAGATAATTTAGTGGTGTCTAAAGTGATATACCGTATGGATGGGGCGCTTTACAGACATATGAAGTACAACTTTACTTATGATGACCAGCACCGGATGACTTCTAAAGAGGCACTGAAATGGGACGGTGTTCGAGAGGAATGGACTCCTTACTTCAAAATGACTTATGCCTACACGGAGTCTCAGATTACGTTGGAATATGCTCGGTGGAATGAACGTAGCCAGGTGTATAATGAGGAGGTTAAAAAGAGTGTGTATGAACTGAATGAGGCGAATATGCCTGTGGCGTGTACCACCACTAATTCCAACGGTGATGGAACGGGGGTAAAGGTGAATTGATCGGATTATTTTAGGTAATTAATATTTTCAATGTGTGTATAGGAGAGTGGGGTTTCACTCTCCTTTTTTTGCTTCATTTCTTTTTTTTGTTTTTAATAAGTGTTTTTTTACACTTTATGGAAGAAAAATAGGAAGGCGTTTTTTTTGTTTGAAAGGATAGTTTTTATACTTTTGTGCGTCTTTCTTTTACACCGATGGGTGATTGGAATTAAAAACGTTTCCGACTGTTGTGGATGATGCAGCAGAGCTCCTGCGTTTTCTTTAAATTAATAGCTTACTTGGGGGGAGCTAGTAGGCTTAATTGATTCGTATGAAAAAACTAGCATTGCTTTTAATTTTACTTGTTGGCGGGTTTGCTTATTCCTTTGCGCAACAGTTTACAGAGGTGGTTTATTTAAAAAATGGTAGCATCATTAAAGGGGTTATCATCGAGGAAGTGCCGAATGTCTCTTTGAAAATTCAGACTCGTGATGGCAACTTATTTGTCTTTAAGATCGACGAGGTAGCAAAAATAACCAAAGAGAGTAGCTCGATGGCTCATCGACGGATTAACCAGAAATGTTTTTATGATAAGAGCAAGGGGGTTGTCAAAGGCTATCGTGGGTTTGTTGAAACAGGTTATATCGCTGGAATAGGCGATATGGAGGACAATGTTTTTGAAATTTCTACCTCGCACGGGTATCAGATAAACTCCCATGTTTTTGTGGGTGCTGGTATGGCCTTGTTTGGCTATTTAGATGCTGATGTCGTTGCTGTTCCTCTTTTTGTGAACTTCAGAGCCGACTTTTTAGATAAGCGTTTTTCGCCATTTCTTGATTTTAAATTGGGATATTCAGCCACTGACGATGTTGAAGGGGCTTATGTTGCTCCGTCATTTGGTTGCCGGATAGGGCTAAAGCGGAACATGGCACTCAATGTAGGAGTGAATTATACCTACCAAGTTAATAACAGTCATTCTGACTATTTTTCTTATTATCACACGGATGTAAATGCCGATTTTAGTGGAGTTGGGTTTAAAATTGGTCTGGAATTCTAACTTTGTTGACTTGCATTTTGAAGCAAAACATTCCATCATAGTAAAGGGGGGACTATTTCGATAGTCCCCCCTTTACTATGATGGTGTCTTGGTACCCTCAGTCATCCTCTTTTTATGGATCAGTCCGAAACCCCCGTGGGTATATTAAATTGTACGGTCGTTTGCGCTTTCGTAATATGATAATATCTTTTCGTAAAACACTATATTTCAATTAA
>RZZX01000289.1 GCA_009929715.1 Bacteroidia bacterium | reverse complement strand
GATCTTCTGTTCGCATACAATCAGAAGCATGGAACGAATACCATCTTCATCTACAAATTTGATAGGCATCTTCGTTGTATAACCCAATCCATTTACCTTGGCAATTTTGATGGAATAGGATTTGATGTTTTTTCCTACATAAGATTTGTAATCAGAAATGCCAATACGTTCTGCAACTGTTGCAGCCCTGTAGAGAGTGTTTCCATTCTCATTTTGGGAAACTTGAATTTCACCAAAGAGGGGATGGTTTACTTCTTTTAGTTTTTGCTCATCCATAACTTTCACTTTTAATAGTTCTCGAAATCAAGCTCACATACTCTGTTTCTCTGTTCCATCAAAGGAATAATGCCGTACTTCTTTAGGTATTCATAGAGGAAGAGACGACCTTTCTGTGTCCACTGAGAGTGCTCACGTGAGGTATTATTCTCCAATCTTACATGAACGCCCTTCATGTATCCTTTGTCCTGGTAGTCTGCATAGAGTAGCCACTGACCATTCACGCAATATTGAATCTTTTTCTCATGAAGGAACTTGTTAAGCTTTACAGCCGACAATCCATATTCCTTTGCAATTTGAGTGATGCACACGCACGATGGAGTGGACATGATGTAATCAACGAATGATTGACGAACCGCCAACACACGAATGGCTTTTTCTTGGTCTTCGATGATGTCCTTTTGCACTTCGTTACGTCCCTCGGCAAACTCACGAGCTTGTTTTTCCTTTTTGAGGTTTGTTGCCAACTCAATCAAAAAGTCAGGTTCATTCAATGCACGCTCGATTGTTTTCTCAGTCAAGTAGGCACCATTCTTACGGATTGTTGGCAGAACTTCAGATGTTACCCACTTACGAAACCTTTTTGCTTCTATTTTGCGGCTGTCTAAGATTACATCATATAATCCATCTTCATTGATAAACATAAATTGTTGATTTCCACCACGTGTTGAAAGGGTATGATTTGAAATCACATCCTCACCAAGTCTTTCATTTGCACGAAATTGTTTAATATCCAATGCTCTACACACGTCTTTTAGGCAAAATCGTGGTTCGCCATCTTTACCTATAACAGTTCTCACTTCACCGAAGTGTGGGTGATTGAAAATCTGAAATTGATTTGTTTCTTTCATGTTTGTGTAATTATTTTGTGATTAATATTTTTCCCTTCATTATTCTCTTCCGTCATTTACGCTTGTATTCCAACCGGCTTCCCTCCAGCGATTCAAAGCAGAAGCGGCAATGGCTGCAACTCTATTAGGTTTATTATATGTACCAGATAGTAGTTCACTAATTTGGTTGGCATTGTATAGTCTGACGACGTACTTTACCAATGTTTCATTTTGCCTGCATATATCTGCATAGATACGCAGGTACTCTTTTTTACGTTGTGCATTTGGCATATAAGCATCCTGTGTGGCCTTGATGGCGCACTTATACATATTATAATAGTCTTTCCACCGTTCCTGATTATCAGGAGAACCACCTGCACCCAAAATGCGATCAATGTTTTTCTTGTAGTCATTTAGCTTGTTGGTA
>RZZX01000288.1 GCA_009929715.1 Bacteroidia bacterium | reverse complement strand
TGTTTTAAACGGTTTATAATAGGTATCCATTGCTTTGCGTCGAATGGGTTGATTTTTAATTAGTTCGAGAGTGTCCAGTGCTCCATCGGTATATACTTTTCCATGAACGATAAAGAATTGAGACATATCCGATTTCTTTTTTGGGTTGATGTCGTCGTTCTGACGAGGTGCTGCCAATACTCCCTTTTTATGAAAGTAATGGTTTCGAAACTCCGGTAAAATCTCCGATCTCCGATCTCCAAATCCACATCTGGCACCTGCCGGAGCATTTTTTGAGTCGGGTGATCCTCCCTGAATCATAAATTCCTTAATAACTCGGGTAAAGAGGGTGCCGTTATAGTCTCCGTTAGCCGCTTTTTTTATGAATACGGAGGTATGATTGGGTACATCATCGTATAAACGGACCTTGATAACACCGGCGCTGGTTGTAAATGTGACCGTTTTTTCCTGTGCATAACAATATGCCAAAACGGACGACAGCATAATGTTTATTAAAATAAAATGCAACTTTTTCATTTCTATATAGTTGTGATAATATATTGCGGATTTAGACAGAGTCGTTTCTATCTGATCATTATCCTTTATTTGCAAAGTTACGCAGCATGTAGTTATGCTGATAATTTCGTAAAGGTAAAATAAATATGTTGTTAAACACAAATAATATGGTTAACTTTGCACTGGTTTTTAACGGTAATAAAGGTAAATAATTAATTATGAGTTGGTTGAATGAATTGTTGTGGGGCGAAGGAATTGCGCACTCGGTAATGCTATTGGCTTTTGTCATTGCGGCTGGTATCCAGTTAGGTAAGATTAAAATCTTTGGCATTTCTTTGGGAATTACTTTCGTCCTTTTCGTTGGAATTTTACTCGGACAGATCGGTTTTAAAATGAATCATGAAGTTTTACACTTTATGAAGGAGTTCGGATTGATATTGTTCGTTTATTCTGTAGGTATGCAAGTTGGGCCTGGTTTCTTCTCTTCTTTCAAAAAAGGAGGAATCACGCTGAATATGTTAGCTTGCGGAATAGTTCTTTTAGGGGTTGCAACAACCATTATACTTCACTTTGTTACCGGAGTACCTATGGCTACGATGGTTGGAATACTCTCCGGTGCTGTTACAAATACACCTGGTCTAGGTGCGGCACAGCAAGCCTATAACGATGTTTTCGGTACAACAGACAATACGATTGCATTGGGTTATGCGGTAGCCTATCCGCTTGGTGTAGTTGGGATTATCCTTTCATTGATTGTAATCCGTTATGTTTTCCGTGTGTCGTTCGAAAAAGAAAATGAGGCATTAAATGCTACCGAAGGAAAAAATACCAATGAAGCTAAACCAATCTCATTGATGGTGAAGAATCCGGCTATTTTTAATAAATCGGTAAGTGAGGTAAGTGCCCTTATTGAAAACCGTGATTTTGTTATCTCACGTATCAGCCATGTAAACAACGAGGTTGAGATACCTTCTTCCACAACGGTTTTATGCGAAAACGACAAGATATTTGTAATAACAACCGAACGGGATGCCGAAGC
>RZZX01000015.1 GCA_009929715.1 Bacteroidia bacterium | reverse complement strand
TATAGTAATCGCAAAGGAAGTTAAAAGGGCTGAAATTCAAGCGAGAATTTCAGCCCTAATTCTTGGGGGAAATAAAAGTTTTACCGGACAGCAATAAATAGCTATATAAAAAAAAGAACCCAACTTCCGATAACCAAGTGGTTATCGGAAGTTGGGTAATCTATCCGTTAAAGTGGGACGTTAGCGTTTATTCCTCGTCGCCTTCAACCGGCTTAACGTTCGTATAAACGTTTTGAACATCCTCATCGTCTTCTAGGCGATCTACCATCTTGTCAATGGTAGCCCGTTGCTCATCGTTCAACTCTTTTTCATCGGTTGGGATACGAGTGAACTCAGCCGCTTTTACTTCAAAACCATTACTTTCAAGGTAAGTCTGAATCTGACTGAACGCTTTCGGATCACCGTAAAGAGTGATTTCATTTTCAGCCTCATCCATGTCGTATTCATCTTCTACCCCATAGTCGATCAACTCCATAATCAGTTCATCCATATCCAACCCCTCTTTCGGAGTAATAGTAAACATAGACTTACGCGTAAAGATGAAATCAAGACTACCTGAAGTTCCAAGAGAACCGCCAAATTTATTGAAGACACTACGAACATTGGCTACCGTACGGGTGGTATTATCGGTTGCTGTTTCTACATAAACCGCAATACCAAAAGGACCGTATCCTTCATAGTTCATCTCCTTATAATCCTTCTGATCCTTGCCTAACGCATTTTTGATAGCACGCTCTACATTGTCCTTCGGCATGTTTTCACGTTTTGCTGTAGCAATAACGGCACGAAGATGTGGATTATTCTCAGGATCGCCACCACCAGCTTTCACCGCAATAGCAATTTGTTTACCGATTCGAGTAAATGTACGGGCCATGTTGCCCCATCTTTTTAGCTTGGAAGCTTTTCTATATTCAAACGCTCTTCCCATTGGTTTATTTTTTTATATACTGTAGTTAATATGATTATTATCTTAATTTAGCGTCCAACTGCGTTTCGAAGTTCTTCACCAGTTTAGACATAATTTTGTCGATGGCTTTATCGTTCAGTGTCTGATTCTCATCTTGCAAGAAGAAACTAACCGCATACGATTTCTTACCAGCTTCTAAGTTCTTGCCTTCATATACATCGAACAAAGCAACCTCTTTCAAAAGCTTACGTTCTGTTTCAAAAGCGATCTTTTCAATCTGAGCAAACTCAATCTTTTTATCGATCAACAAAGCTAAATCACGCTTAACACCAGGGAATTTCGATAATTCTGTATAGCTCACTTTCACCGAACGAATGGCTTTCATCAACTCTTTCCAATTCAAATCGGCATAGTACACTTCATTATCAATATCAAAAGCTTTCAATAACTTCTTCGTGATAACACCAAAAGTTGCCAAACATTTACCTCCTTTGGTATGTACCGATAGAGCGGTCGAATAAATATCACTAGTCAGTTGGCCAACCACCAGCTGACGCAAGTTAAGCCCTAGACGTTTTAAAATATTTTCCACATAAGCTTTCAGTTCATAGACCGAGCTCTCCTGATCGGGGTGTGCCCATGAGTTGGTAATGCTCTGTCCTGTGACCCACAAACCTAAGTGATATGCCTCTGTATAGGGAGCTAACACCTTCTCCGAGTTTTTCTTTTCACCGTCATAAGCATAGCAATTACCAAATTCAAAGAATCTCAAATCGGCATTCTTACGGTTGGCATTGTGCGCAATGCTTTCCAATCCGCCAAACAACAAGGTCTGACGCATCACATTCAAATCGTTACTTAGAGGATTTAGGAGCTGTACGGCGTGTGTGGCAGGATAGCTTTCCAACCCTTCATAATACGCTCCACAAGTGAGCGAGTTATTCAATATTTCATTAAATCCGCAACCAACCAACTGTTCGGCTACCAGATTTTGAAGTTTATTCGACCGATCGTCATCCCCTTTAGTGGTTAAGCTCGATTTCAAGGTTGTCGGGATCTCTACATTATTATATCCGTAGATACGCAAAATATCTTCAATCACATCACAGTCACGCTGCACATCAACCCGATAAGGCGGTACAGAAAGAGACAACCCGTCGGCTGTTTCGCTTTCGATCTTCATCTCCAAACTGCTAACAATGCTCTTAACCGTTTCTGTCGGAACTACTTTACCAATCAGACTGTTCACCTTAGCATAGCTCAATTCCACTTTAAAATCTTCAGCAGGTGCACTGCACACCTCTTTTATTTCGCTAGAGATGGTACCACCGGCCAACTCTTTAATCATTAAGGCAGCCAATTTCAAACAATAAATAAGATTGTTCGGGTCGACTCCCCGTTCAAAGCGGAAAGAAGAATCGGTATTCAAGCCATGACGACGAGCTGCTTTACGCACCCATGTTGGATGAAAGTAAGCACTCTCTATAAACACATTGGTGGTCTGCTCCGTAGAACCGGAATCTAGTCCGCCAAAAACCCCTGCCAAGCACATGGGCTGTTCTTGATTACAAATCATCAAGTCACGCTCATTCAACTTACGTTCCACTTCGTCCAACGTTACAAACGGCGTACCTTCGGGCATGGTTTTGACAATGACCTCACCCCCTTTAATCTTATCTGCATCAAAGCAGTGCAACGGTTGTCCAAACGCATGTACGATATAGTTCGTGACATCGACTACATTATTAATAGGACGGATACCGATCAAGCGCAATTTGTTCTGCAACCAGTCAGGACTCTCTTTAACAGTGACTCCTTTGACCGTCACACCAGCATAGTGGGGACATGCCTCACCGTTTTCGACCTTCACTTGTATATCCAAATCGTGATTGTCTACCTCAAAAGCATCAACAGACGGACGTTGCAAACAAGCTTTTTGACCATTCTGAAGGAGATAAGCGTAAAGATCGCGCGCTACACCATAATGCGAACAAGCATCGGCACGGTTAGGAGTGATATCTACCTCCAACACATAATCGCTCTTCACATTGTAATAGGTCTTAGCCAAGGTACCTGGCACCGCATCCGACGGTAAAACGATGATACCGTCATGGCTCGTTCCGACACCAATCTCATCTTCTGCACAAATCATACCGACCGACTCCACACCACGAATTTTCGATTTCTTGATGGTGAAACTACTATCACCATCATAAAGTACTGCCCCCAGTGTAGCGACCACCACTTTCTGTCCGGCAGCTACATTCGCTGCACCACAAACTATTTGTGTAGGCTCTCCGTTGCCTAAATTAACCGTTGTAATATGTAAGTGATCAGAATTAGGATGCTCCACACAAGTGAGTACCTCACCGATAACAAGGCCTTCTAAGCCCCCCTTAATAGTCTGTACCTCTTCCACACTACCAGTTTCCAAACCAATAGAAGTCAGCGCATCAGCTACTTCATGAGGCGTTAAATCGAAATCAACATACTCTTTTAGCCAGTTATAAGAAATGTCCATATTATTTTATTTTTTATTGTTTCTCAAAAGATTCGCAAATTTAATAAGTTTTTTTGGGATGTCCGCACAGATTAAGCAGATTCACTCATATTTTAACCCTACAGGCAACCTCTCTCCTCCTGCCAACAGACGCTTTTATCAAAAAAACGGTTGCTTAAAACGGCAATGGTCCATCATTGCCACCCCCAAACGGGTTATTAGGCTGAGGCGGCATATCGGTCATCGATGGTATAGGTGCATTCATCCGTGAACCCAACATCGCTCCGGCATCGGGTGTCGGGATAACCAAATCGTCTTCCGGATTTTGAAAACGGGTAAACTCCCCTTTAAAGCGAAGCAACACATCGCCCACCGCACCGTTACGATGCTTAGCAATAATAATCTCCGCCATACCACGCAAATCATTGCCTCGGTCATCTTGAAAAATCTTATAATACTCCGGACGATGGATGAAACAGACCATATCGGCATCCTGCTCAATGGCTCCAGACTCACGCAAATCGCTCAACTGCGGCCGCTTCCCTTCGATACCCTCACGGTTCTCCACTCCACGATTCAACTGCGACAACGCAATAACCGGAATATTCAACTCTTTGGCTAGCCCCTTGAGAGACCGTGAGATGGTACTCACCTCCTCCTGGCGACTGCCGAAAGCCATACCACTAGCATTCATCAACTGCAAATAGTCAATAATAAGCACCTTCACTCCGTGTTCACGCACCAATCGCCGTGCTTTCGTTCGAAGTTCGAAGACCGATAGTGACGGAGTATCATCGACGTACAAAGGAGCATCGAGCAGGTCTTTCAGCTTATAATCTAACTGCTGCCACTCGTAAGCTGCCAGCTGACCACTTTTAATCTTCTCACTGGGAATTTCGCACACATTGGAAATCAAACGATTCACCAACTGTACGTTGCTCATCTCAAGCGAGAATAACGCCACCGGTTTTTTGTAATCCACAGCGATATTTTTTGCCATAGAAAGGACGAAAGCCGTCTTACCCATTGCAGGACGAGCCGCAATGATAATCAAATCGGAATTCTGCCAACCAGCCGTCATCTTATCCAATCGAGCATATCCACTCTCCAAACCACTCAAACCATCGGTCCGAGCAGCCGCCTTTTGAATCAGCGTGTACGCCTCATCGATAATCGGATTGATCTGTGTATAGTCTTTCTTTAAATTCTGCTGAGAAATTTCAAACAGTTTACCTTCGGCTTCCTGCATCAAGTCATCCACATCGAGTGTTTCATCGAATGCTTTACTCTGAATATGGCTGGTAAAAGTTATCAGTTCGCGAGCCAGAGCTTTCTGCGCAATGATGCGTGCATGGTACTCTATGTGCGCCGACGACGCCACCTTGCTACTGAGCTGTGTGACATAAAACGGGCCACCGATTTCGTCCAGTTCACCCCGCTTATTCAGTTGGTCTTTAACGGTAAGGATATCGACTGGCTTCTGGTTAATAGCCAAATCGGTAATGGCAGCGTAAATTAACTGATGACGATGTTCGTAAAAAGACTCCGGTCGCAAGATTTCGCTCACCAGCGAATAGGCATCTTTTTCGACCATTAAAGCACCTAATACCGCTTCTTCAAGCTCGATAGCCTGCGGCTGTATGCGTCCATAGTCATTAACCGGTTGTTGCACTTTGGTCTTTGTGTTGCGAGTATTTCTTTTCAGTTCGGCCATTTTATCCCTTCATTTTTAAAATTCATCTATTCTTCATCGATAAAGAACGACAAAGATAATAACTATTTTTATTAACTTTGCACGGATATAACCAAAGTTTCTTTCATCCACTCGATAGCCTCCTCTTAAAAAAAGGAGAAGATCGGGCCAAAAGAGAGCTAACGTTTTAATAGTAAATAGACTAACGCCCATGCTGACTTTCCCAAATGCCAAGATAAACCTCGGGTTGCGAATCACCGAAAAGCGCCCGGATGGCTATCACAATCTAGAGACAGTATTCTACCCTGTTCCTTTGAGTGACGCCTTAGAAGTAACGGAACAGGCCAACCAGCCCGAATCGATCGTGTTTCGTCAAACAGGCATTGAGGTGCCCGGACAATCGACCGATAACCTCGTTATTAAAGCTTATCACTTGCTTAATAAGACCTTTCATTTACCGCCTGTCGAAATCAACTTAATCAAAAAAACGCCCTTGGGAGCAGGACTTGGAGGAGGATCATCGGATGCTGCCTACATGCTGAAACTCCTCAACACAACGTTTGGACTCCACCTGTCGGATACACAACTAGAAGCATACGCCGCCTCTCTTGGGGCCGATTGTGCCTTTTTTATCAAAAACCAACCGACTTATGCCGAAGGAATAGGTAATCTATTCTCTCCCGTTGCACTCTCTCTGAAAGGGTACCGAATCATCATCATCAAGCCTGAAGTGGCCATCTCTACACGCGAAGCATTTACCAACATCACGCCTCGAAAGCCGGAACTCTCCTTGAAAGAGCTAATCCAAAGCCCCATCGAAGAGTGGAAGACACTTTTAGTCAACGACTTCGAAGCGAGTATCTTTCCCAAACATCCACTTATCAAAACCCTTAAAGAGCGGCTTTATGAGGCTGGAGCCATCTATGCTGCAATGAGCGGATCGGGATCATCAGTCTTCGGACTTTTTGCACCGGATAGCATCTTGCCACACATAGAACGGCCAGACACTTGTTTTTATTTTGAAGGAGATCTTTCTTAAAGAATTAGGTTGTAAGGTCGCTACCATAAAGCTAAACGAAGTGTTTGTCAAAGCAAAAACAGGCTTTTCCCCTGATAATCGTTGCCCAAATTTTTATCTCTGATATAAGCTGGACTAAGCGTCTAGAGAAAGAGCATGATGAATGAATCCTATTTTTTCAGTTCATGCCGCTTGCGATACTCAAGCGGTGTGCAACCTTTCCATTGTTTAAATTGACGGGAGAGGTTTTTGGGATCTAAAAGCCCAACCGACATCCCTATATCAGCTACCGGCTCTTTACTTTCCAGCAACAACTGTGCAAAGCGTTCCATTCGTAAATCAAAGATATATTGATAGATCGATTTTCCTGTGACATTTTTAAAACGTACCTCAACCAACCGTCTAGAGAGTGGCACCTGTCCCACAATATCATCCACACTCATTTTCTGATTCAGATTCTGATGAATATAGCGCAAAGCAATCAAGATAGCCTTATCTTCGGTTGCGTAAATATCGGTCGACAAACGATTCACAATACCCGTTGGCCGGATAACAATATCCTCATAAGGAGCCTCCTTATCTCTGATAAGACGTTCGATAAGCTGAGCCGCCTCATAGCCCCCCTTCTTAATATTGATATTCACGCTCGACAATGGTGGGTCAGAGAGCGTACACATGATTTCATCATTATCCACCCCCAACACAGCCACCTCTTCCGGAATCTTTAAACCGATGATACGACACACCTCCATGATACGATTAGCCTGCGTATCATCACAAGCCATCAGTGCAATAGGAAGTGGCAAACTCCTCAGCCAATTAGCCAAAGGCTCGGTCCGATAATACCACAACCGTTCCAAATTCTGTTTCTGATAATCAAAGAAATGACAGTCTACCCCCTCCTCCTGAATACGTTCATGAAACCCCTTACAACGCTCTTCGGACCAAACCACATGCTTGTACCCATAATAGGCAAAATTCCGAAAACCCTTCTGCAAGAAAAAATCGGCAGCCATACGCCCTGTCTGCTTGTATTCACTCGTGATATTAGGAATCACAGAGAAGCGTGATTTAAAATCCTGAGCCAAAGCCACAATCCCATGTTGGCAGAAAAGCTCCACCTCATCATCGTCATGAAATTGGCCGATGATCGCATCGGCTTCCCACCTCTTAGCCCATTTCAGAACCCCTTTAATGCCATAAGACTGTTTATAAGAAGGGGGCATCCGACAGACTACCCAAGGTTCACTATTCTTGGAATACTCTAGGATGCCCCGTAATAAATTATGAGGAAAAGCCTCTGTAAAGTCAGTCAATAATATCAGTCTAATCATAGACTCGCAAGTTACTGACTTATTTTCTTATCTCAAAAATTCAATTCTATTTTTTTTGCTTCAACATTCCATCCGCTGATTTCAAGTACAACCTGCCCAGCCTTCAAGGTTGTTTCCGGCACAATACACGTCAGCGTACGTTTCCCGTTTGGCAGCAGCGACAAGTAGTTGTCTTCCCAGAAGATGGGATAGATCAACTCCCCTTGTGCATTCTTCAAAGCCAATCGGATCAAGAATGCCGGTTGAGACGTTTGATTAGCCAGCTCCACTTCAACCACTGTTTGCCCGTCTGCCTTCTTCACAGCAGCCTGAGCACTATAAGTAGCCGGTTGCATAGCCGACAAGCCCTTGAAATCGGCCAACTTAGTTAGTGGTGTTCTCACCCACGTAGTTTGTGCCCAATCATATTCATCAGCATCGGCCGATAAACCATATAAGTTATCTGCCACTCTCTTGCCATCTTGTTCCAATTCCAACGCTAAGAAAGCATTCGCTTTAACAACCGGTACATCAAAAGCCTTAACGACCGCATTCGGTTCAAGAACAATCACCGTATCCTTCGCAACTAAACTCGTTCCATCCAAAGCATAAACAGCCAATTTAGCCGATACACGCATAGGCTTTAGACCTTCATTAACGGCATATACCGATCGGTCCACTTCATTGTAAATCAACTGTTGCGGTTGGTTAGCTTTCTTCACCCCATAATACGCTGCCGTAGGGATGTGATAATAGTCATACAACTGCCAATAAAGAGAAGGCCACGCCGAATTAAGCATCCACTGCACAATACCGGTGGTCCGCGGCACATTCACCCGGAACGCCTCGAACATAGCCCGTGTACCTTCATAATTAAGCCAATCCGCCTTACATAGAAAGTCGTTCAGGTCCTTAGCTTCCCCGTACCGCTTATCGATCGTCTCTTTCAAAACCTTCAGCGAGTTCATATCGGTAGCCGATGTGGTACAATGGTAATCCCATACCTCACTCAACGGCCAGAGTTTATCGGCAGGAATCATCTTGCGAAGCGACTCAATGACAGGTAGCTGTGCTCCAATTCCCGTTTCCGTATTAAACCCGAAAGCCCCCCCAGGCGCCTTCTCAGAATACCAATAATTCGGTGCCACATACTCATACGGGCCCGCCATCTTCATCCCAGTAGGTCCGGTCAGTTCACTGGTCAACTCTTTGGCCGCAGCCACATAAGGCCGATCGTCAATCTGAGAGAGATAAGCCAAGTAGCGTTTCTCCAGTGCCGGACGCGGTACCATGTCACTCCCCACATACCAAGCGATGATAGACGGATGGTTACGCAACCACAACACTTGATCATTGAGCGATCGAGCAATCAAATCCATATCTTGTTCTGATTTAATTCCACCAAAATCATCACACGGAGTACCTAAATAATTCTCCCACTCCCAATGACAACTCCAGCCAACTAAAGCCAACAAGCCATAGCGGTCGCACAAGTCGTATATGTTCTGAGACGTTCCCCAGATATTCTCAAAACGAATAGAATTCAAGTTCATATCACGTACATACTGCACCTGCAGTTCATTGGTTTGAGGCGTATCACGCAAGAAAATATCATCCGTCCAGCCGGCACTCGTTATTAGAACCTTCTTTCCATTGAGCATAAACCCCCGATAGCCCTCTTTCGTAAAATACTCTTTGATTTCACGCACACCAAAGTTCACCAAGCTAGCATCAGACACCTGGTTGTTCACCACAAATTCCAAGTTCAAAGCATACATCTCTGGTTTTCCCATGGTGTAACACCACCACAACCTCGGGTTCTTCAAGTGCAGCAGCGCCACCTCTTGGGGAGTCAGCTTCACCACACGTGACTCATTGGCTGCCAGCTTAACCGGCAAGCTAAAGCACTGCCCCTCCAAGGTACCTTTGAGCACCCCTTCTACAGCCTTATCGGTCTGATTCGTCAAACACGTCTCAACAGTTAGCCATGCCTCATTAAGCGTAGCCGTATTCACCTTAGAGCGCACTGCCGGATGAGTCATTGCAACCTCATGAGTTACCACAACACGGACCTCACGATAAATGCCCATACTCTCATCTGCCGGTCTCGGGTTCCAATCCACGAAACCGATATTCGGTTCACCAGGTTGCGCCCGAGAAAGTTCAACTGCCAATACATTCTTTTTGCCGGCCACAGCCGTCACATCCAAGTTAAACTGACGGAACGTACCGTAAAGCGAATCACGAGACACGATAAGCCGACCATTCAAAAAGACATTAGCCCGATAACTAAGGCCATCGAAAACCAACGCCACATGTTGTCCTTTCTTCAATTCCGGTAAATCAAACTCCTTGCGATACCACCATGTGGCATCGAACAGCGATTTATCGATTGTTTGATAATTCATGCCCTCCAGCACATCCGTATAAAGACCGTTGCGAGTCAAAGTCCCCATCACAGTAGATGGCACATTAGCCTCATACCAACCATCGGTATGAGCCTGAGTAGTGGACAACAACTCCCCTTTTGCCTTGATTTTGGCAGAAGACTGCACCTTCCAGCCATTACTCAACAACAGATTCTCGGCCGAAGCCTCCCCCTGCTGTCCAGCCACCGCACCAAGCATCACACAACCTACAGACACCATCGATTTAAACCAATTAGATTTCATACGATTCTATTTTTATCATTATTTCCAAACCAATCACTCATCATTAGTCACTAAAGCCGAAGCTCCGAGCAAAGCTATATCGTTTATTTGAGAAACGAAAATTTGAACCCGCTTAACTGTCTCCGGATAAGGAAAAGTCTCCATCCGCTCACGCATAGCCGCCTCATAAAGCGAAAAAGCCGAAGCAATGCCCCCTCCAAGAATTATCGCTTCCGGATTATAAGCAAACAACACCGCCTTCATCAACTCACCCAAGTGCGATCCAAACTCCCTCCAGATAGCAAGAGCTTCTACATCACCTGCCAAAGCCTTTTCGGCCGCCTCTCTACCGGTAGTCTGATAATACGTCACGAAGAACCCACTGCTACAATAATGTTCAAAATCATGTGCCAGATAAGGCAATGATCCTATTTCTCCAGCACCGGTATCCTGTCCGCCATACAACTCGTGATTAATAATCAGTCCGGCACCAATCCCGGTACCAATGGTGATACCCACGATATCACGATACCCCTTACCATGTCCACCAATCTTCTCGCCTAGGACAAAGCAGTTCGAATCATTATTCACATAAACCGGTACTGCAAAAGACTCCTCTAAGATCTGCTTCAAAGGAACTTGTTGCCAAGACGGGATATTGGCCACATGATACACGATCCCCGCTTGCGCATCAACCACCGAAGGCACGCCAATACCTATTCCCTCTACACCGGGAACCATCACCTTATCGATCAATTCTATCAGCTGGTTTAAGACCTCCGATTCACTTCCTTTAGACGGGCATTCGGCTACCTCTTTTTTAACGATAACCCCCTCTTGGACTAAAGCCACTCGCATATTCGTCCCGCCTAAATCTACACCTATTTCCATACGTTTTATTATGTTTGTTATACCATGCGGATAAGCAGAATATGCACCTCTGCTTATCCGCTTTATTAGTTACTTTTTTCTAAAGCACCAGAAGGTTGCATCAGTCCAAGCGTCGGCTGTGGGCGGATTCCAACAAAGTACCATGGTGTTTTCCGTCAACTCTAAGATTTCAAATGTCGTTATCTTATTCGTTTCATCTCCATAAGCATGTCCACTAAGCACCGAAACCCCGTTCAGTTTCAATTGGCCGATAGACCACTGAGAACCATTATCCGGATTCTTCTTAGTAGCCGACATATCGAACATAAATGTCCCTTTCTCCAGCACCTTCCCAGTTGCATCCTTCTTAGTCAAGTTCGGTCCACCATTCAAATCAAAAACCAATTCGCTAGTCAGATCCTCCAGATCGGCAATCGGTTTCACATCCCATGCCGGCGCAAACTGAGTAAGCCAACCAGCCGTACCATACACCGCATCATCATATTTCTCCCGGTCCCAGACCCAAACCTTACCGCCCATCTCTGTTCCTGCAAAAAAGCTCCACTCTTCGGCCACCGGATGATCAATCTTCGTGATAGTCACTTTACGCTTTGCAACCACCTGTCCGCCATCGCAAAAGCCAACAAACGTAATTGTCTGTTCACCCATAAACGGCAAAGCTACCGTAACAGACTGCTTAGCCGAAATACCGGTTATATGATCCCAATAGCTTCCCACACCCAGCGTGTGGTTAGTCATTACAATTTCATTACCACCCTCTGTTGTGGCATGCACATCAAGCTTCAAGTCGCTCTCATTAATCACATGCCCCAACTCTCTATTATCGGTCACAGGCTCACAAGCCACCAGCAACCATAAAGACAGAATCCCTGTTATTATCTTTTTCATACGTACCATTACTTTTAAAAGTGATTAATTCAAATTAGCCTCATTGCCCCATCCCGGGTTCTGTACCAAAACACCCCCCGAGAGATCTATCTGATTTTTAGGGAGAGGCATCAGGCCTTTGGTTATCTCAAGACGTTGGGTTATATCACTCATATCCATCACCGTTTCAGCCATGTTATTGAGCACCTTTACCCCATTCTGCTGGCTTAAAACCTCACCGGCTATGCCCCAACGCAACAAGTCATAATAGCGTAAACCTTCGAAAGCCAATTCCCAGTGCCGTTCATGACGCAACGCCTCATCCGAGTAAGCCACAGGTTCTAATCCAACTCTAGCACGTACCCTGTTTAACGGAGCCGCATCTTTCTTCAATTCGGCAGCCATCAACAACACATCGGCAAAGCGAATAATCACCAAATCTTGTGTATTATTCAACTGGTAATCCGAATCGATATCAGGATAAATCATCCGACTATAGTTCACACTCTCTCTAGCGTCATTATACGCATTAATTGCCGCGTATTTCTTCTGCCAATAACCTGTTTCATTCATCTGCTTATCGGAACCCCAACCATAGTTAGGCAGCTCATTTTCGACACTGAGAATAGAAGCATTCCGACGAATATCTTTCGATGGCCAGTCATTCCACAATTTTGAGTTGACTGTACCCCAACCCCAACCGATACCAAACGGGAAAATATCATCTGCACTTGCCGGTTCACGCGGAGAGAAGTAGAGACAAGCCTCATTATTGTACCACGGATTATCCCAAGTAGCCTTGGTTGAATAACGGATAGCAAAAACCGTTTCTACATTACCACCCTCTTCACCGGCCCACGACAAGTCATTGTCTTGTGCATACTTATAGTCCTTCTTCGTATAAAGGTTACTATAAGGCCACAAGTTTCTATAATCGCCTACCAAATCGTGTCCACTGTGAGTGATACAATCATCGAGGTAACCGATCACCTCCGTTTTAGCCAACGTACCATCTGTGAGCGGCATACCATCCTTCTGATAGTAACCGGTATAGAACAAATATGCCCGAGCCAATAACGCTTCGGCTGCCCATTTAGTGGCACGACCTAAATCGGCATTAGCATCCGAAGCATAAGGCGTGCTGGGCAATAAAGCAATAGCTGCTTTCAAATCAGAAGCAATCAAGGCATACAGCTCATCGGCCGTAGCACGAGGCACGTTGCCCGATTCCGGTGTCGTAATCAAAGGCACTGTACCAAACAATCGGCAAAGATCGAAGTAATAATAGGCCCGTAAGAAGTGCGTCTGCCCCTCTACACTCTGACGCTGTGCCTCATTCTCCCAAGCCACATGTTCTAAAGACATCAACAACATATTGCACCGGTATATACCGCGGAAGTTCTGTTTCCAGACATCCGAAAACATATCTTCATTGACCTTCTTCAAGCGATCTACCGCATGAATCCGTTTATCGTCCGGACCACCGGCACCAAAACGATCATCCGACAAGATCTCTGAGGTGATGAAAAAGCTCTGACCATCGTCGCCCGGAGTCATCTCACGAAGCAAAGCATACGCCCCTGTCAAAGCCGTTTCTGCATCTTTACCTGTTTCAGGGAAATTTGAATTATCTTTTTTTGTTAGATTCTCTGTATCCAGAAAATTCTCACAGCCACTGAGCATAAGGGCTGTTATAGCATATAATACGATTCTTTTCATACTCTTTTCATTTAGAATTTAATATTTGCACCTACCATGTATGTCCGGGGACTAGGATAGAAACCTAAGTCAATGCCCGACGCCCAAGCGTCTGATCCACCGTAGCCAACTTCAGGATCCATGCCCGAATATTCGGTAATCGTAAACAAGTTCTGAGCAGCCACATACAAGCGCAACTGTTTAAACGGTAAGTTCTTGAACAATTTCTTAAAATCATAGCCAAGAGTCAAATTCTGCATCCGCAAATAATCACCATTCTCCATTAATAAGTTCGAATTAAACTGCCAGTTAGAGTGCGTGCCAGAAGTTAGTCTTGGCAACTTATCGGATGTTCCATCACCATGCCAACGATCGAAAATAGCCGTTGTATAGTTCTGACGCGGATAATCCACATACGATCGATACGACTTCATGATTTGAGCTCCAAATGAGCCATTCATAGTCATGCTCACATCAAAGCCTTTATACGAAGCAGTCAGGTTCAATCCCAACGTATAGTCTGGATTTGGGTCACCAAGCATCCCTTGATCAGCATCATCGATCACCCCGTTGCCATCTCGGTCGGCCCAGATCACATCACCCGGACTTACTCCATCCAACTTCGCTCCTTTATAATTAGCTATCTGTTCCTCATTTTGAAAGATGCCAGTTGCCGTATAACCATAGAAATAGCCGATAGGATACCCCTCTTGTGCGCGACAAATTTCAGAGGTCTGATTACTCAACACATCTTTGTGACCATGGATAATTCCTTCAGAATTAGCAATACGTGTCACCTCGTTCTTATTATAAGCCACATTGGCGGTCGCACTGTAATTCAATTCACCGATTGCATCGTTCCAGTTCAATGCCACCTCAAAACCTTGGTTCCGCACATCGCCTCCATTAATATATGGTGCGCCTGTGCCCGATGTATCTAGTACCGGTGCAGCCACCAGCCAATCCTTGGTATTCTTCACATAATAGTCGAAATTCAATCCCAACCGGTTGTTCAAGAAACGCGCATCAAATCCTAAGTCGATCTGTTCCGATGTTTCCCACGTCACATCCGGATTAGCTAAAATATCTGGGAAAGCCCCTGAAGAGAGTACCCCTTTGTTGGGACCGAAAGAGTAATCGGCACCACTAAACGCAATAGTCGACAAATATTGGAAGTTAGGAATATCCTGATTACCATTCTGCCCCCAGCTCGCCCGGATCTTCAAGAAATCCATCACAGATTTAGACGACTCCATAAAAGCCTCTTCCGAGACAACCCATCCAGCCGAAAGAGAAGGGAAATACCCCCAACGTTTGCCCCGAGCAAAATTGGACGAGCCATCGGCACGCAACACAGCCGTAGCCATATATCGTCCTGCATAATCGTAATTCACACGACCAAAGAAGGAAGCCAACGAGCTTTTGCCCCATGGCGAACCATTCAACGTGGTACGGTTAGTGATCTGTGGTGTGTTATCTAAATACGCATGTTTAAAATCAGTAAAGATGGAATTAATGTTACTTCCACTCATACTATTGCCCAATCCATTCTTCTCGATAGACTGTCCGATCAAAAGTCCCACACTGTGCTTAGCCACTTTAAAATCGTACGTCAAGGTGTTCTCAAACAAGAGGTTTGCTCCAATAGAGAGACTCTGAGACACACTGTTGTTATCGCTAAATACATTACTAGACAACTTATAAACGGGGGTAAAGCTCCTTGAATCATCGGCATACAAGGTGTATCCAAAGCTTGTTCTAAACTTCAATCCACTGATCGGCTGAACGGTAGCATACACATTCCCTTGTAACGCATGCGATTTATAACTATTTTGTCCATGTGTATAGTACATCTGAGCGATAGGATTCGCTTCACGAATTTCCCATGGAATAGCGTAATGGTAAGCTCCATTCTCGTCCTTGTTCGGCAAGAAAGGTGTAGCGTGCAACAAGTTGCGAACATCATTCGACCAAATGTCACCGATCGCAATACCATTCTTTTCAGAATAAGCATAAGTCAAGTTCTCACCCAATTTAAGCACATCGAGCTTTCCTTTTCTATACAGCGTATGTTCAGAGTTAACCCGTGCCGTATAACGTGAATACTTAGGCACAGCAGGCACCCCTAAGACACCCTCCTGAGAAGTATAAGCCAAACCAATAGAATAAACCGATTGTTCCGTTCCTCCGGTAATATTAAGTGCATGATTCTGCATCGGTGCATCCTTATGGCGAGCCTCCTCAAGCCAATTAGTTCCTTTCCACGTTCCATCTTTTATTTGATTCCAGTTCGGCACAAACGAGGCATAGTCATAATCGGGCAAGCCATCCATCATACGCGCTTCACTCATCACCATAGCATACTCCTGTGCATTCAATAGATCGGGCATCCGATAAACATTCTGCACCCCATAATAACCATCGTATGCAATCTCTGCTTTACCGACACGTCCTTTTTTCGTTGTCACTAAGATCACCCCATTGGCTGCTCGTGCCCCATAGATAGCTGCTGATGCCGCATCCTTCAACACATCGATCGATTCAATATCGGTTGGATTCAAATTGTTGATATCCCCTCCGGTTACTCCATCGATGATGTAAAGAGGTGCCGACGAGCCCGTAGTACCCAATCCACGAATAGTCACTTTAAATCCTTCGCCTGGCATACCCGATGTCTGTGTAATGTTCACACCTGGAGTCTGACTCTGCAGTGCTCCCAAAGCATTCACTGTATTCAGTTTGGCGATATCACCACCTTTGACTTGTACGGTAGCTCCAGTTACGAGCTTCTTTTTTTGCACGCCATAGCCTACCACCACCACTTCGTCGAGCATTTCACTATTCTCTTTCAACTTGATGGTGAGCGGAGCAGTGGCCGAAGTCACCTTAATGGTTTGTTCGGTATATCCGATATACGTCACAGTAATTTCACAAGGGACCGGAAGCGAGAGTTCAAAATGACCGGTAAAATCAGTCACGGTCCCGTTGGTTGTTCCCTTCTGAAGGAGATTCACACCAATGAGCGGTTCGCCATCTTTTTCGGCTACCACACTTCCTTTAATTCGAGAGGATGTTTGCGCCATAACATTTGCGCAAGCTAAGAGCAATAAGACACTAACAGAACAATAATATACCCATCCGGATACACTTCTCTGTACATTAACATTAATCTTTCTCCATTGCATAAACATAGAATTTGTGATTCATAATATTTTCTCCGACTGATCCGGCCGAAGATTGGTTTCAAACGTTTACTGCAAAAGTAGAGATGAAAGAGAGAGACACAGACTTCTTTTGCGTATAAAAATCTTCTTTTTGCGCAAAAGAAAAGAACGGATTCTTGGTCTATCCGTTAAAGGTAGGGATGAGAGAGTGATGGGATAGCGTAAGATCAATCTTTAGGATAGTCTACTCTATTCAGGGTAAAAGTTAGGTATGCCTTGAAAAGTCGAGGACTTTTAAGGCAAAGGTCCCCGACTTTTGAAGCAAAACTCGGAGGCTTTTGAAGCAAGACTCGGGGACTTTTGAAAGAGAGTCTGATTCTTTATTTCCTTGCCACCAACATGAATAGAGGATATTCCCGTCCCCCTTTCGGTCTGATGTCATAGAGGTGCGCCTTTACTTGCTCAAACCCGCTCTCTAATGCAAGTGTAGAAATCGCTTCAACATTAAAACCATTGTGTGGCATCACTTCACCTTCATGGAAGGAACCATCCTCTTCTACTAGATCGGCGATAACAAGCACTCCTCCTTTTTTCAAACACGCTTGCGCCTGAAGAAAGAGTTGCAACGTATCCTCTATGTGATGAGCCACTAGTAACATAACAATACCGTCGACCGGTTGCCCTTGGTATTGAGCCAACTCTCCATACAAAACATCGACTTGAGACGCCTTACTTTCGACTACTTTTTGTTTCACTACTTTAATCATCGACGCCGAAGAGTCAATCATGGTGACCTTAGCCACCTCCTTGGCTAATTCCAACCCTACCAGCCCGGTGCCGCATCCTAGATCGATCAATTCAGAAGAGGCATCGAAAAGAGCCTGCTTCTTAAGCTCAGCAAGGAAATTAGTGACCATCGTCACCCGAGTGGGACCTTCCATCTGCCCAACCTTTTCTGCAAAATTATCAGTCATTCTTTTTTATTTAATGTTCTTATGCACACAAAACTAAAACTATTTTTTCAGACTACCTCATCGGGACAACCCTATTTCTATTCATTCTTTAAAAAACAGTAATAACCTCATGGGGAGTTCTCTACCATCTCTTTTTTTTAGTACCTTTATGCCATTCTTTAGAAAGGAACCAAATGATCTTTTCAGATTCTTTTCAGAATTGATCGGTTCTTTTGCACAAACTAAACCGTTATGAAAATATTACTTGTTGAATACGAACCGGATTTAAGAGAGATTCTTGTTAAATCGCTAATAGCAGAACGCTATATCGTCGAAGAGGCTTCCAACTTCACCGTGGCAGAAGAAAAAATAAATCTCTATGACTATGACTGTATCTTACTGGATATTATGCTCCCAGATGGCAACGGCTTAGAGTTGCTCAGACAACTTAAAATTCAGAAGAAACAAGAGGGGGTCATTATTTTATCTGCACGCGATGCTATCGATGATCGTATTGAAGGATTGGAGCTCGGAGCCGATGACTACTTACCTAAGCCGTTCCACCTGGCCGAACTCCATGCTCGTATCCGAAGCGTGATGCGACGCAAACAACAAGATGGATCACCCACCATCGAATTTGGTAATGTATCTATCGACCCCAAAATCTTCTCAGTTACGGTAAACAAACAACCGATAGAACTGAGCAGAAAAGAGTATGATTTACTGCATTATTTTATCAACAGGCACGGTTATACCATAAAAAAAGAACAACTAGCCGAAGCGGTATGGGGCGACTATATCGATCAATGTGATAACTTCGATTTTATCTATGCCCAAATAAAGAATGTCCGCCGCAAACTAGAAGAAGCTCAAGCATCCGTTGAAATCAAAGCGGTATATGGCTTCGGCTATAAAATGATTGAAAAAGCATGAAACTAACCTGGCGCATCGTCATACGTATCTCCATCTTTATGTCGCTCATCTTATTAATATGGGGACTCCTCTTTCATCAAGCTGTTATCAAAGAGGTCAACGACGAAACGGATGATTCTCTGGAGCTTTTTTCAGAAAATCTTATCACCCGTTTCTTACAAGGTGAAACACTCCCTAAAGCTGATAACGGGACTAATAATACCTATTTCCTTAAACCCATCTCTAAATATTATGCCGATACACACCCTCATCTGGACTACACTAACAGAATGATTTATGTGGTACACAAAAGTGAATATGAACCCTCACGGGTGTTACGAACTATTTTCTGTGATAAACACGGGGCTTATCATGAACTCATCGTAGCTACTCCAACTGTAGAAAGCAAAGACCTTTACGAGGCCATAGCTCATTGGGTGATAATACTTTATATGACACTCCTAATCTTAATCATCGCTGTTTGTATCGGCGTTATTTCACGGAGTATGCGCCCACTTTATGGCATTTTAAAATGGATTCATGAGAACAATATTTCGGACGGAGTACAGCCGCTAAATAATCCAACCACCATCAGTGAATTTGCACGCTTGAATGAGGCATTAATGGAGTCGGCCAAACGCAATGAACAACTCTATATGCAACAGAAACTCTTCACTGGAAATGCGTCGCATGAGATACAAACACCACTAGCTATTTGTCAGAATAGACTAGAGATGCTTATCGAGACACCATTGAGTGAAGAACAGCTGGAAGAAGTCATTAAAATACAAGAGACCTTAAGTGGACTCTCGCGCTTAAATAGAGAGCTACTGATGTTGGCTAAAATAGATGGTAAACAGTATAAGGACAGTACAGAAATTGACTTGACTGAATTACTGGAAAGTAGCATCGAAAACTTGAGCTTGATTTATAAAGAGCAGAATATTAAGGTAAAGCAAACGATACAAAAAGACTTTAAAATAAAGATGAACCAGACATTAGCCTCTGTCTTAATCACGAATCTAGTCAAAAATGCTTATGTACATAACTGTGAAGGTGGACAGATAGAGCTCCTCTTGAATCAGGACCAACTTACAATTGCTAATAGTGGAGTTGACGCAGCACTCCATGAGAGCAGCCTCTTCGAACGGTTTTATCAAGGCGAAAGTCACAAAAAAAACTCTACCGGATTGGGACTCGCCTTAGTCAAAGCTATTTGTGACATTTATCAATTTAAAATAACCTATCAATACGTCGAAAAGAAACACTGTTTCCAAATTCTTTTCAACTAATTTTCATCTGAATAAGGGATTTTCAGATTCTTTTCAGAATTGACTCCGATCTTTGCATTATAATTTTAATTATTAACCTAAAAAGATGAAAGTTATGAAGAAGAAAATGATTCTGATGATTCTGATAAGTTTGGTATTTACTGGTGTAATGGCGGCTACGTCAGATGATAAACCAGTGACTTTCAACGAGCTTCCAAAACAAGCTCAACAATTCATTAACCATCACTTTAAAAACAATAAGCTCTCTTATGCTAAACAAGACACTGACCTATTCGACGGTGATTATGAAGTAATGCTCGTCAACGGTTGTAAAATCGAATTTAAGAAAAATGGAGAATGGAAAGAGGTAAAATGCAGCAAAGAGGGGGTACCTACCGAAGTTATCCCTGCACGCATCAAAGCCTATACCGATAGTCATCATCAAGAGAGCCGAGTTATTCAGATAGAACGCTCTTCCAGAAAATATGAAGTCAAACTAGCCGACGGAAAGGAGTTGGAATTTACACTCAAAGGCAATTTTAAACGGTACGATTATTAATCTTATAAAGACAAACACTTATGAACAAGATCATTTTTTATTTAGCGCTACCACTTCTTATGCTACAAGCCTGTGAAGGTTCAGACGACTCAACAAACCGTATCAGTCTACAGGCACAACAGGCTTTAACCGATAAATATCCGCAAGCTACTAATGTCGTATGGCACCATAAGAATCGTTATGCCGTAGCCGACTTCGACTTGTCGCAGCACCAACTCAAAGCTTGGTTCGATGAGACTGGACAGTGGTACATGACCCAAACAGAAATTCGCTTCACAGAGTTACCTGAGCTTGTGAAAGAAGCGTTCCAAGCAGGCCAATTTGCCCAATGGAAAGTGGATGATGTAGATAAAATAGAACGTCACCAAACGGAAGTTATCTATGTCATCGAAGTAGAAAACAGCACTCAAGAAATCGATCTTTATTTCTCTCCCGACGGGATTTTAGTCAAGCAGATAGTCGACACTGATTCAAACGAAAATGATTATGAAGGTTTCATCCCTGTGACACCTCCTACAACTATAGGAAGTTATCTGAAGACACATTATCCGAATGCGCGATTGGTGGAGATTGAGGAGGAAGGCACTTATTTTGAAGTAGAGATATTAGACGGTGAAAGTTGCAGAAAGCTACATTTCGATGCCGAGGGGAATTGGTTGCAAACTCAGACAGAAGTAGATATAACCGATTTACCTGAACTGGTATTACAGAGTTTAAAGAGCTCTCCCTACGGGGCTTATCACATAGACGAAATCGATCACTACCTCACTCCAACAAAGGCGTTTTATCGTTTTGAACTCGAATCGGACAACGCTGATATAGAAGTCGACATAACATTAGATGGCACACTGACTATAGTCAAAAAATAATAATAATCACTCCCTCGGGGTACGTATCTTCAGGAATCGATACGCACCCCTAAGAGGTGATTCTATAAGATTTAGCTTTTGCAACAATCACAGCCACAAGTTGACAGTCGTTTTCTCTCGCCCCAATAAATAATCACTGCGATAGCAATAAGCATTAGAACAGTGCAGATAACAGAGCCTTCAAAACCGAAATCACCCCCATTCAAGAGGTTCTTTTCGGGAAGTTCCAACTGCAACAATGATTTTCCAAACTGATTACCACTGACGTGATACCCAAGTAAAGGCCCTTGTATCCAGTTCCAAAACAGGTGCAGACTAATAGGAAACCAAAGGTTTCGGGTGTAGATGTATGAGGCACCAAGCAATAGACCAGCTAGAACGAGGTTAATCATCGGAAAAAGAGAGACATGATCATTGAATATATGCATTGCGGAGAAAAGCACTGAAGAGACGAAAAGAGCCCAAAAACGGTTCATCCCTTCATCGAGCAATTTCCCTAGTACATAGCCACGCATCATAATCTCTTCGGTCAAAGCGACCAATAGGAAAAGGATCCAAGAGAGTAGCAGGCTCTGAACCTCAAATTGCCATCCGGTGATACGAATAACACCTAATAATAAAGAGATGCCAAAACCTGTCAAGTAAAAGCCGAATGCAAACAATTTGCCATAAGCCAAATCTTTAACATGCCCTTTGAGCGTCAATCCTAACGAATTCCAAGAACGATTCTCTATCTTCAATAGGACCAAGCTGGCACCAATCACAGCAAGCAACATAATTGCCGAATTAACCAAATGGGTCGAAAAAGTAGAAGATGACTCAGGCTGATCAAAAAAAGCGGGTGAAAAAATAAGGACTGGGATACTCAGCAACATTCCTATCATGAAAAAAAGAAAAAAATAGAGCAACAGCGTTCCTACTATGAAACCCGTTCTGTTAGTGCGTTGATTCATCACCATAGACTTTAATTTTTATTAATCAATGAACAAAAATAGCTATTATTATTGAAAGCACACAGTCTATTTCGCAGGTTTTTCTTATTTTTGTAGAAAACAGAATCCGACAATCATGACTTTAAAACAAATTACCTTGAGTTTAATGCTCTTTTGTAGTCTATCCGGTGCTTATGCACAGGTCTCCAAAACCTTTTATGTCAACAAAGCGGGGACACTTATTGCCCTTATGACGGAAGAGGAGGCCAACAGCATTACCGATTTAACGCTAACGGGCAACTTAAATGCTGAGGATTTTCGTCACCTCAGGGATGAGTTTCAAAGCCTTCGATCTCTAGATATCTCGAACGCAGACATCAAACTATACATGGGAAAATCGGGCACTTACCCGAATGAAAAATTCCATGTCTATAAACCGAATGTCATACCTGCTTACGCTTTTACAACCTTAACCAATGGGGTCATTAAAGGAAAAACAAACTTAGAAAAGATCGTGCTTTCTGAAAAAACAAAAGGGATAGATGAGGCAGCCTTCTTAGGATGTGAACGCCTAAAAGTTTGCCAAATCAGAAGAAAAACCCCACCTACACTCTCGGCTGATGCTCTTTCAGATAGCACCACGGCCATCTTTATACCACGTGGCAGTAGCGATGCTTATCGCTTAGCGGAGCGGTGGACGAACTTTGCTTTTATAGAGAGTGAACCAGTGACAACTACTGTTCAGGTAGGGCTGATGGGAACTCTGGAAGAGGAGATCTTAAAAGCCGGCTTGCAACCGAATAATATCAATTTCCTAACTATCGAAGGAAAACTCGATGCAGCCGACTTTAAGCTCATGCGTGACTATATGCCGAACCTAGTTACACTGGATCTCACAAACACAACAGCAACGCATATCCCAGAATTTACCTTTACCCAAAAACGGTTCTTACTGAACATTCTCCTGCCTAAGAATCTGAAGGTAATCGGACAACGGGTTTTTAGTAATTGCATCCGCTTATCCGGAAGCTTAGTTTTGCCTCCTAGTGTCACTGCCATTGAATATGGTGCGTTCATGGGATGTGGAAACCTCAAGCAGGTCATCGCTACCGGAAATAGCATTACCACGATAGGTGATCAGCTTTTTGGCGATGAACCGATGAGTAAACTTGTCTATAAGAAGTGATCAACCTCTCTTCTTTCGCTTTATTAGTATCCCACTTAATGCGATAAGAAGGAGTATCCCTGTCAGAACAAGACTCCAGACGTTAAGCACACGCGATTGCGCCCGAAGGGTATAGTCGCCATAGAGCAACCGATAAGCATCCACTTTCCAAACTAACGAATCAGAGGTGTTTATCGAAGCATTGCTCCATAGCACTTGTCCCGGCATATGACATTCAAATTTAATCTGATGACCAAACAACTCGAGGGCTTGAAACCGGCGGTCGTACAAACTGTCGATTGTACTCTTGTGCTGTTCATAAAGTGTTTGATACAAAGAGCCTCGATAGTAGTGATCGAGTCTTTCTACAAACTGTTCAGGCGATTCATCACGCTCTTTCACCGATTTTTCATACATCGTGCGATAAATAGTATCTTGATCGGCTAAGAGTTTTTGAGCAAGCTCTTCTCGGTTCGAAGAACGCAAAAAAAAGATGAATTGCTCCATGCGCAACGTAAACATCGTTTTCGTATACCACTGTTCAAAACGCCCGGACACTTCATCGAGTTTGTCTTTTAATTCAATGCCATTCATCCACCCATACCCCTCTAAATGGCCTTGAAACCACAAACGTTGCTCTTCGATTGTTAGGAATTCACCTAACGGTATGGGGCCTTTATCTGTTAATTCAGGGAAACGGCAAGTGTACTCATAATAGGTATAAAACCACCTGAAATGAGTCGTTAAATGTTCTTGGGGTTCTCCCAACGGAGTGGCCCAAGAGGCTTTAGCACGAAAGAGTACAGAGTCTATTGAGAGGTTAAACTGTCCATGCGCTTTAACATTAACCGCCTCTTCCTGTCCCCAGAAATCGAACTTCGGCGACGGATTCAATCGTTCTATCTGCCAATGATTTCCTAATTCAAAAAGAAAAGGAGACTCAACACGTTTACCGGAGAGATAGGCCGAATCGGCTTTAACATAAACATCCCGTTTCAGTGTACCATCCCGATGAATGCGAGAAACCATTCGGTAATTGGCTGAACAGCCGGTTATAACTATAAGGGCTATCAGCATTGGAATTTTTCTAATTGTGTTCATCATTTTGTCTTTATTTTAGAGTTACAGACAAAGCCGTAAGGCGTTCTCTATAATGTACATCGTTCCGATGACGTTCCTGAAGATACCTCGATACAGCGGTAATTTTTTGGTCCCAACTTGCAGTCGCCAGTTCGCCGGGCAACTTTCTTTCAATCTGTTCAGCCCCCACAGCTAGTGTTACACGCTCCATCGTTTTGTTGGCCAACGATGGTGGTGTCTGTTGATCATACACCCACACCCCCACAAGTAAAATGGCGGCAACTGTAGAACATTTCACAGCGATTCTGTGCCAAACTTCCCAGCGAGAAGGTCGACGTCGCGTCATCACCTCTTGAACAATGATCTGAGTTAGCTGTTCACTATCCAATGGGGCAGGTTCCAGTTTCTTAAACTGCTCTACCCACTGCTGATATTTATTATCCAATGGTCTCATCACACATCAGTTTTTCTTGTATATTCTTTTTAGCCCAATAGAGGTTGTACTTAATTTGATTAGCAGAGAGTTTGGTGATATAAGTCACTTCCGAAACACTCATCTCTTCGATCTCTCGCAACACAAAAACCAGTTTCTGCTTCGGCGATAACTCATCGACCAAACGTAAAATTCGTTCTTTAGCCTCCCTATTTACCAAAGCCTGCTCTACATCCTCCTCACTCACAAAATCGATCTCGGCATAAACATTCTCTGATGAAAGGAAAGAAGGTGATCGATACAACACCCTTAAACGGTCATAACACACATGACAGGTTATCTTATAGAGCCAAGTTGAAAACTTGTAAGTCGGCTCATAACGATCTAATGAAAGCCACACCTTGACGAATGTTTCCTGAACCATGTCACGAGCCTCATCGTCATCGGAAAGCAATCGGAAAGCCAACCGATAGACCATGTTCTGATAATGCGTCACAAGACGTGCGAAAGCTTGCACATCTTGCTGCAAACAGGCTTTTATACAAGCAGAAAGTTCACCTTGTTCCATCTTCTATCCGAGTTTGTTTTCATCCCTTTACTATATGATACGTTCGTTGTTTCATAAAGTCGAATATTTCAAACGCTAAAGCTAAAAAAAAAGAGGATACCTTCGATAGGTATCCTCCATAAATTGAGTAAGACAAAACGTACAAACCGACTTAGTCGTTGTACATTTTTGCTCTAAGTTCTTTAATATGATCGGAAGTAATGTACTCATCGTACTCCATCATCTTATCGATAATACCATTTGGTGTCAGCTCAATGATGCGATTAGCCACGGTCTGGATAAACTCATGGTCATGCGATGAAAAGAGCACATTACCTTTATACGCTTTCAGGTTGTTATTGAATGATTGGATCGATTCCAAATCCAAGTGATTAGTCGGCGTATCCAAGATCAGACAGTTAGCATTACGCAACTGCATACGTGCAATCATACAACGCATCTTCTCACCTCCCGAAAGTACGTTGACCTTCTTCAGCACCTCTTCACCGGAGAATAACATACGTCCCAAGAAACTCTTCATATAGACCTCATTACCTTCGCCGTGCTGACCCAGCCAGTCGACCAGATTCAAGTCAGAATTAAAGAAGTCCGTGTTATCAATCGGCAAATAAGCCGTTGTGATAGTCACCCCCCAACTAAAATGTCCGGAATCCGCTTTCATGTTCTCATTTAAGATCTCAAACAGCGCAGTCATGGCACGTGGATCACGCGAAATAAAGACAATCTTATCTCCCTTCTCTACATTGAAATTCACATCATTAAAGAGCACCATTCCATCCTCTGTCTTTTTGCTCAAGCCAGAAACCTCCAGGATCTGATTACCTGGTTCGCGTTCCGGTGTAAAGATGATACCCGGATATTTACGAGAAGAGGGTTTAATCTCTTCCACATTCAGCTTATCGAGCATCTTCTTACGGCTGGTAGTCTGCTTACTTTTCGCCACATTGGCACTAAACCGGCGGATAAACTCTTCCAACTCCTTACGTTTCTCATCGGCTTTAGCCTTCTGGTTCTGCTGCTGACGGAGAGCCAACTGACTCGATTCATACCAGAAGCTATAGTTACCGGCAAAGAGATTAATCTTTCCATAATCAATGTCGACCGTGTGTGTACAGACCGAGTCTAAGAAGTGACGGTCATGGCTCACCACCAACACCGTGTGTTCAAAGTTAGATAAGTACTCCTCCAGCCAAGTGACCGTTTCCATATCCAAGTCATTGGTTGGCTCATCGAGCAACAAGTTGTCTGGGTTTCCATAAAGCGCTTGCGCCAACATGACGCGCACCTTCTCCTTACCACTCAAATCGCCCACCAGCATATAATGTTTGTCTTCCTTCACTCCCAGTCCGCTCAACAAGCTGGCAGCGTCACTCTCAGCATTCCATCCATCAAGCTCTGCAAAACGTTCTTCTAATTCAGACACGCGCAAACCATCTTCATCGGTGAACTCCTCTTTGGCATAAAGCACTTCACGTTGCTTCATGATATCCCATAAGATGGAGTGTCCCATCAGAACGGTATCCAATACCGTAAATGCATCCCACTTATAGTGGTCCTGACTCAAAACCGACAAGCGTTCGCCCGGACCGAGCGTAATGCTACCCGTAGTAGCATCCATTTCTCCGCAAATCGTTTTGAGGAAAGTCGATTTCCCTGCTCCATTGGCACCAATTATGCCATAGCAGTTGCCACTCGTAAACTTCAAGTTCACGTCGTTGAACAATACCCTTTTACCAAACTGTACCGAAACGTTTGAAACTGTAATCATTATATCTTCAAATTTATTTTATTCAAGAAAAGAATCGGGAACCGTAAGCTCCCTCATTATAAATCAGCGGGCAAAGGTAGACATTTTTAGCGAATAATGAAGCATGAATAGGGTGACAATCTGACATAAAAGCATTACTTTTGCACCGCAATTCAAAAACACAGCCATATTGGCAAACTTTTTGTGCACTAAAAAATGCCGCACTAGGCATGATCCATTTTTATGAAAACAATTGATAGATAATTATAAGATTAACGATATGAATTCAAACGAAAAGAAAGAAAGAGAAGAAGAAGTAAAAGTAGAGGAGACTCAACCTCTTTCGGAAGAACAAACGAACAATGAAACACAAGAAGAACTCGTGCCACTAACCGAAGAAGAGCAGCTTAGAAAAGAACTTGAAGAGGCTCAGGCAGTGATCGAAGAGCAAAAAGATAAATACTTGCGCTTATCGGCCGAGTTTGACAACTTCCGTAAACGCACCATGAAGGAGAAAGCAGAGCTGATTCTAAACGGTGGCGAAAAGACCATCACAAGTATCTTACCTGTGATAGACGACTTAGAACGGGCACTCGAAACGATGCAAAAAGCCACGGATGTGGAGGCTGTCAGAGAAGGTATCGAATTAATATTCAACAAGTTCATCGGCACATTGGGACAAAACGGGGTTGCACAGATAAAAACCAAAGAGCTTCCTTTGAATACCGATTTTCATGAAGCCATTGCAGTGATACCGGCACCCACCGAAGAGCTGAAAGGTAAAATCCTGGATTGTGTACAAACAGGGTATACCCTCAATGAGAAAGTGATCCGTCATGCCAAAGTGGTGGTGGGCGAATAGGTCACCAACCGTTTTTTTAATCTAAGTTTATTAATAGACACTATATGGCAGAAAAAAGAGATTATTACGAAGTACTTGGGGTAAGCAAAGACGCTACAGCAGATCAGATTAAGAAGGCTTATCGCAAAAAGGCTATCGAATTTCATCCCGATAAGAATCCCGGTGACAAAGTAGCTGAAGAGAAATTTAAAGAGGCAGCCGAAGCGTATGATGTATTGGGCGATGCAGATAAGCGAGCACGCTACGATCAGTTTGGTCATGCGGGCGTAAGCGGTGCAGCCGGCAACGGTGGTCCATTTGGCGGCGGATTTGGTGGAGAAGGCATGTCTATGGATGATATTTTCTCCATGTTTGGCGATGTCTTTGGTGGCCGTGGTGGATTCGGCGGGTTCGGTGGCGGAGGTCACAGTGGTGCCAAACCGCGTCCTTACCGAGGCAGTGATCTGAGAGTTAAGGTTAAGTTGACACTCAAAGAGGTTGCTACCGGTGCAGAGAAGAAGTTCAAATTAAAGAAATATGTCACTTGCGAACATTGTCACGGTAGCGGAGGCGAAGGGGCCAACAGCTTGGAAACTTGCCCAACATGTCACGGCAGTGGAACAGTTATCCGCAACCAACAAACAATTCTGGGAACCATGCAATCGCGCGTCTCTTGCCCAACTTGTCATGGACAAGGCAAGGTGATTAAAAATAAATGTAAAGTCTGTGGCGGCGACGGTATCGTGCATGGCGAGGAGGTGATCAATGTAAATATCCCAGCAGGGGTATCGGATGGCATGCATCTCTCAATGAACGGTAAAGGGAATGCTGGTAAACGAAACGGAATTCCAGGCGATTTACTCATTCTTGTAGAAGAGGAACAACATCCTGATTTGATTCGCGATGAAAATGATTTGATCTACAACTTGTTATTGAGCTTCCCTACAGCTGCTTTGGGTGGTGCGGTAGAGATCCCAACGGTAGACAGCAAGGTGAAGGTAAAGATCGACGCTGGTACACAACCGGGCAAAGTGCTTCGCCTGCGTGGCAAGGGACTACCTAGCGTAAACGGATACGGCAAAGGCGACTTACTAGTCAACGTGAGCATCTATGTGCCGGAAACGCTCACGAAAGAGGAGAAAAGTGCACTTGAGAAACTAGAAACAGCAGACAACTTCAAGCCGAACGCTTCAGTTAAAGAGAAAATTTTCAAGAAATTCAAAAGTTTCTTCGACTAACCTAAAAAGGGATTAACAGACTCTTTATCAGAGTCTTTAAAACTAAGATTAGAGAATGCTTCCTAAAGAGGCATTCTCTTTTTTTTTCAAAAAAAAGCAGAATTTGTTTGGTGTTTCAAACAAAGTGTTTACTTTTGCCCCAAGAATCAATAACAAAAAAGAGAAGAATATGACTTTACAGTTAGTTAATACATATTGGTGGCGCTCATTACAACTCCGACAGTCGTAAGGGAGCAGCGCTCGTATGTGGATATACTAACAATACATCAAAATAATTGAGAGCCCTGTCGCAACCTGCGACAGGGCTCTTTGTATTTAACCCACTTATCTCCCCATCGAGCCCTTCCAATAAACCTATGAGAAAAAAGGCGTGTAGCCACGCACACTTCTCAAACAAAAAAACAAATAGTAAATTCTAAAAAACAATGAATATGGCAACACAGTATGTAGTAGACGAGAAAGGTTTTTATGGTCAGTTTGGCGGGGCATTTATTCCCGAGATTTTACACCGATGTGTAGAGGAACTTAGACAAACATACCTGGAGGTTATGGAGAGCGAAAGCTTTAAGCAAGCTTTTAACCAACTGCTTCACGATTATGTAGGACGTCCTTCCCCACTCTATTTCGCCCGCCGACTATCAGAAAAATATGGGTGCAAGCTATACCTCAAACGGGAAGACTTGAACCATACGGGAGCACACAAGATCAATAATACCATCGGACAGATTCTAATCGCTCAACACATGGGTAAGAAACGAATTATCGCTGAAACGGGAGCGGGGCAGCATGGAGTGGCTACGGCTACCGTCTGTGCCTTGATGAACATGGAGTGCATCGTTTATATGGGTAAAACGGATGTGGAGCGTCAGCATGTAAATGTGGAGAAGATGAAGATGTTGGGGGCTACGGTAGTACCGGTCACTTCGGGCAATATGACGCTGAAGGATGCTACGAATGAGGCAATACGCGATTGGTGTTGTCATCCAGAAGAGACGTATTACTTGATTGGATCTACCGTTGGCCCACATCCCTATCCGGACATGGTGGCTCGTCTGCAATCGGTTATCAGCGAAGAGATTCAGAAACAGCTACAAGAGAAAGAGGGACGTGATTATCCAGATATGCTCATCGCATGTATCGGTGGTGGTAGTAATGCAGCGGGAACTATTTATCACTACATGCAGGATGAACGGGTACGTATCGTCTTAGCAGAAGCGGGTGGAAAAGGGGTCGACAGCGGACTAACAGCGGCAACCATCCACTTGGGAAAGGTCGGGATTATCCACGGATCGCGCACGTTTGTCATTCAAAATGAAGATGGACAGATAGAAGAGCCTTACTCTATTTCTGCAGGGCTTGATTATCCGGGCATCGGACCGATGCATGCACACTTAGCCGATAGTAAACGGGCCACGGTCCTGGCTATAAACGATGATGAGGCTATTCGGGCAGCGTATGAACTAACGAAGCTGGAAGGAATTATCCCCGCGCTGGAATCGGCTCATGCCTTGGGTGCTTTAGAGAAAATCGACTTTAAGCCGGAAGATGTCGTGGTACTAACGGTATCTGGCCGAGGAGATAAAGATATTGAGACCTATTTAACTTACAACGATTAGGAGGAGCAACTCCCTGAGTTCTCCGTGAATGATTTTAACCAATCAAAAGGCTTATGAAAACTTATCATTACACCACACATAGCAAAGAGGTATTGGGCGACACGCATACGCCCGTGAGCTTGTATTTAAAAGTACGCGATTTGTATCCACAGTCGGTACTTATGGAGGGAGCGGATTATCACAGCAGCGAGCAGGCTTTGTCGTACATTGCCTTGTGCCCATTGGCAAGCATCAGTGTGAACAACGGCATAGCATCAATGGCCTATCCCGATCAACAACACGTAGATGCGCCACTGACCGATACGTTCCAAATCCCTGAAGCATTTAATCACTTCAGAAGGCAGTTCCGCGTAACAGGTCCTCACCAAGAGGTCTGCGGATTATATGGATACACCACGTTCAACTCGGTGAAGTATTTCGAGAACATCCCCATCAAGGAGAGTCGTGATGCCATGAATGATGCGCCAGACGTGTACTACCTTTTATATAAGTACGTATTGGTTTTCAATCCAGTGAAAAGTACACTAACCTTAGTCGAAATGTTGGCCGAAGGAGAATCGAGCGGACTGAATGAGTTAGAAACAGTCATAGCCAACCGCAACTATGCGTCGTACGATTTTAAGCCAACGGGGGCCATCCGAAGTACCTTATCGGACGAGGAACACAAGGCTAATATCCGTCGGGGAATAACCCACTGCATGCGGGGCGATGTCTTTCAAATAGTTCTCTCACGACGCTTCATACAGCCATTTGCCGGCGATGACTTTAAGGTTTATCGGGCTTTGCGCAGCATCAACCCCTCACCTTATCTCTTTTACTTTGATTTCGGCGGCTTTCGCATCTTCGGTTCATCACCCGAAACACATTGTCGCGTGGAGCAAGGAAAGGCGTACATCGATCCCATAGCCGGAACCACTCGTCGGACGGGCAACACGCTCAAAGATAAAGCATTGACAGAAGCACTCTTGGCAGATCCAAAGGAAAATGCAGAGCATGTCATGTTGGTCGACTTGGCTCGCAACGATTTATCACGCAACTGCGATGAGGTAGAACTGGAGTTCTATAAAGAGCCACAGTATTACAGCCATGTCATTCACCTAGTCAGCCGGGTGCGCGGCACACTCCGTCCACAAGCCGATCCGATAAAAACATTTATCGATACCTTCCCAGCAGGTACGCTGAGCGGTGCACCGAAAATACGAGCCATGCAACTCATCAGTGAAATAGAACCACACAATCGGGGAGCATATGGTGGCTGTATTGGAGTCATTCGTCTGAATGGAGAGTGCAATCAAGCCATAACTATTCGTACCTTTGTGAGCCGGAACAACGAACTTTGGTTTCAAGCCGGAGGCGGCATCGTCTCGGCCAGTATCGAGGAGCATGAATTGCAGGAAGTAAACAATAAACTCGGAGCCTTAAAGTTGGCTATCGACTTGGCTGCGGAATTAAAGAACTAAAAAAACATCGCCTTATGAAACTATTATTGTTAGACAATTACGACTCGTTTACTTACAATTTGGTACACGCTGTCAGACAATTAGGATGTACGGATATTGATGTCATTCGTAACGACCAACTAACCTTAGAGGCTGTAGAACCTTACGATAAGATCATTCTATCACCCGGACCAGGCATCCCCACAGAAGCAGGATTACTCCTGCCCATCATAAAAAAGTACGCCCCCATCAAGCCGATCCTTGGCGTCTGCCTCGGACATCAAGCCATTGGTGAAGCGTTCGGAGCCTCATTGGTCAATTTAGATCAGGTCTATCACGGCATTCAGAGCGACGTTTCCATTCTAAACAAAGAGGTGATCTTTGAGGGGTTACCCGATCGAGTAACCGTGGGTCGATACCACTCCTGGGTTGTAGCACGCAGCGGCTTCCCTGCCTGTCTGGAAATCACAGCCGAAAGTGATGAAGGACAAATTATGGCATTACGCCACCGCACATTCCCTGTATATGGCATTCAGTTTCATTCGGAATCAGTTTTAACACCCGATGGTGAGACCATGATAAACAATTTTCTTAAAGCCTAACCCGATGAAACAGATTCTTTATAAACTATTCGAGCATCACTATCTGAGTCGTGAAGAGGCATACACCATTCTTCACAACATCGCTCAAGGCCATTACAACGAGTCTCAGATAGCCTCACTTATCACCGTTTTTCTAATGCGAAACATCTCTGTGGAAGAGCTTTGCGGCTTTCGAGAAGCGTTATTGGAGATGCGTCTACCAATAGACTTATCGGCCTATGAACCGATCGATATTGTTGGCACAGGCGGTGATGGCAAGAACACCTTCAACATCTCAACAGCCGCCTCGTTCATTGTGGCCGGTGCCGGCTATCCGGTTGTCAAACACGGCAATTACGGTGCCACCTCTATCAGTGGAGCGAGTCAGGTTATGGAACAACATGGCGTTAAGTTTACCACCTCGCCCGACCTGTTGCGTCGAAGCTTAGAAGAGTGCCACATGGCATACCTCCATGCTCCGTTGTTCAACCCAGCCCTCAAAGCCGTAGCTCCCGTCCGCAAAGCCTTAGGAGTACGTACATTCTTCAACATGCTCGGTCCGCTAGTCAACCCCACTCTACCTCCATACCAACTCTTAGGGGTCTACAACCTTCCGTTGTTCCGCCTCTACACCTATGCTTACCAACACACCAACACACAGTTTACCGTGGTGCATAGCTTAGATGGGTACGATGAGATCTCGCTGACAGACAGCTTTAAGATAGCTACTAAAGATCATGAAAAGATCTACACACCCGAAAGCTTGGGACTAGGACGTTACCGCCCAGAGGAGCTGAGTGGAGGGAACTCGCCCGAAGAAGCCGCGCGCATCTTCGACGCCGTATTAGAAGGTAGAAGTACCCAAGCACAAAGAGAGGTTGCACTCATCAATGCCGCTTTTGCTATCCTAACACGCTGCCCAGAGAAATCCATCGAAGAGTGCATAGCCATCGCCACCGAATCTGTCGACAGCAAACGCGCATTGGCTAGCTTAAAAAGGTTTATCGAACTCAACCAATAAAACAACAAACAGATGAAAGATATACTCACAGAAATTATTCAACATAAACAGGGGCAGTTGGCACGCCAAAAAGCGATACTGTCACTCGAACAGCTGCAAGACAACGTGGATCCTTGCAACCAAACGCACTCCATGAAACAAGCACTTTTGAACTCTTCATCGGGGATTATTGCGGAGTTTAAACGACGCTCACCATCAAAGGGATGGATCAATGAACATGCCCGTCCGGAGATCATCGTTCCTCACTATCTCCACGCAGGAGCTACCGCCCTCTCCATCCTGACGGACGATGCCTTTTTCGGAGGAAGCCTGAGGGATATCCGAAAGGTTAGAGCAGCCATTGATTGCCCCATCTTGAGGAAAGATTTTGTGATCGATGCGTATCAACTTTATCAGGCAAAGATCATCGGTGCAGATGCGGTCTTACTGATTGCCGCCGCTATTCCGAAAACGTTGTGTGATGAGCTAACGGAGCAGGCACACGCTTTGGGATTGGAGGTCTTGCTTGAATTGCACAGTCAGGAGGAGCTAGACTACATCACGCCACAAACAGATATGATTGGGGTCAATAATCGCCATTTAGGAAGTTTCCAAACGGATGTGGCAACCTCTTTTCAACTTGCGGAGTTGCTTCCCAAAGAGGCGGTATTGGTCTCGGAAAGTGGACTCACTGATCCAGAGACAGTCCGACGTCTTCAGCAGGTGGGATATCGTGGGTTCTTGATCGGAGAACATTTCATGCGTTCCGAACAACCGGGAGAGGCGTTGGCTCGGTTTATCGAAAAGACAACTCAGAAAACAGCCGTATGATAGCAGGTAAGGTGATTAAGGTCTGTGGCATGCGCCAGGAGGAGAACATCCGGGAGATAGAAGCCCTTGGGGTGGACTGGATGGGGTTTATCTTTTATCCACATTCTAAACGGTATGTGGCTCAGCCGCTAGATTATCTGCCAACGAATGTTCGCCGGGTAGGCGTGTTCGTGGATGAAGAGTTCGCAACGGTCAAAGAGCTGATTAAGGCGTTTAAACTGGATCTCGTGCAACTTCATGGGCATGAATCGGCTCACTTCTGTGAATTGATTCGTGAACAAGGGGTCGAGGTTATCAAAGCTTTCGCCATCGCTGAACCGGAAGATTTCAAGGCTACGAAAGAATATGAAACCCATTGCGATTACCTTCTATTTGATGCCAAAACACCTCTATATGGAGGATCAGGGAAACAGTTCGACTGGTCTATGTTAGCGAACTATACCGGAGAATGTCCTTTTTTATTAAGCGGCGGTATAACGCCTCAAAGTGCCGAGGCGTTAAGTGTTATCTCTCACCCACTGTTGATGGGATATGATCTTAACAGTGGCTTTGAGAGTCAGCCCGGCTTAAAGGAGAGTTGCTCGATTCGCCTTTTTCTAACTCAATTAATCCAATTGACTCAATAAACTCACCCCTCTGCCGAACCGAATGCAACGCAGAGATTTAAATCCTAATAGATAATGAATAGAATAGAAAACCTTTTCCAAAGTGAAGCGCAAGCGCTCTTATCCATTTATTTTTGCGCAGGTAGTTCATCGGCCTATAAAACCGTTGACGTCATTCGGGCGCTAGAGAAAAACGGGGTCAGCATGGTGGAGATTGGCATCCCCTTTAGTGACCCAATGGCCGACGGGGCTGTGATCCAACAAGCTTCAACACAAGCCTTACGCCATGGCATGTCTATCCGACGACTTTTTACAGAACTGGCCGATGTGCGTGGAGAAGTTGGCATTCCTCTTGTACTCATGGGATACCTTAACCCGATTATGCAATTTGGAATAGAGGCTTTTTTTCAGTCTTGCGCAGCCTGTGGCATCGATGGAGTGATTATTCCCGACTTGCCTTTCAGTGAGTACCAAAAAGAGTTCCAACCACTCGCCGAGAAGTACCATGTTCACGTGATTATGCTTATCACTCCGGAAACAGAACCGGAGCGAATCCGAGAAATTGATGCTCACACCAAAGGGTTTATTTATCTGGTCTCTTCGGCAGCAACGACTGGATCGCAGGAGCAATTCGACGACAAACGGATCGCTTATTTTAAAGAGGTAAAAGCTATGAATCTGCAAAATCCATGCATGATCGGGTTCGGCATCTCCAATAAAGTGACTTTCGATACTGCTTGCCAACATGCTTCGGGGGCCATTATCGGTAGCCGCTTTGTGACTTTACTTCAGGAAACCCAAAACCCGGAGGTGGCTATCCAAAAGTTAAAAGAACTCATCGGACAATAAAAAAGTTGTTTCTGTAACAGAAATGAAACATTGAGTGTTTCATTTCTAGCGCAAAGAAAGAATCAAACTATTACATGAGAGGTTTTCTATGAATTAAATTATTAAGAAGAAGCTGTTTTTCATAATAAATATGTATATTTGTCAGCAATTTAACCAAAATGCAACAACATGAGC
>RZZX01000287.1 GCA_009929715.1 Bacteroidia bacterium | reverse complement strand
AACTGGTTCATATGTTCTGAGTATACCTTTTTATGAGCTCCATGCACATCCTTCCGTTGTTGTAAGGACCTTTCCATGACCAAACAAGTGCATGCGGTTCGGTAACGGTTCCCTTTTCATCAACTTGGTAAAGCCACTCGCTCTGACTTCTTTGGTCAACCAAATGCATCTGGATGAAAGTCCAGATTCCATTGGCAGCTTCAAGATACTCCTTTTTATCGGGGTGCCTCTCATAGGCTGAAATGAAACCGAGAACAGCTTCGGCCTGGACCCAGTGCACACGCCTCGCTTGTACCTTTTCGTTGTGAGTCTCATCTACGACAGAGTTATACTTGTAGGCGTGTTCATATACTTGTTGGACGAGAGTGTCACACAGCGAAATCAGGTACTCGGTGTGGGTTCCCATTGCACAGCTGCTGAGCATCCAGCTTGCTTCAATCTCATGGCCGAACGAGCGGTAATCACTCGCTTTGTTCAGTGAGCCGTCAAAGTAGATGGTCAGTGCTTTGCGCTCCTTATCATAGACTTGGGTCGCAAACAACGAGCAGAGCATATGGATTTTCTGCAGCAGCTTCGCATCGGGACTCGCCTGATGAAGCGTGTGATAGGCTTCCAGAAGATGCAGCATCGTATTCATAGTTTTTTCTCCTCCGAAGTTACCTTTGGAGAAGCGGGTGTCGTCATTGGGATTTGCCTTGAAATCTTGTGAAAGGACCTCTTTGTATCCGATTTCATCGGCGAAATGCAACTCTACCAACTCTTGCAACTCTTGTGCCTTTTGCAGCGCTTCAAGCTTTCCCGTCAGCCGATAATAGGAAGTGAGCGCAAGAATTCCATAGGCAAAGCTGAAACTGCTTTTCACTGGATCTTCAATTTCTCCGTTATACGTCAGGGACCAGTAGAGCCCTCCGTACTCAGAGTCGAAGCAATGGTGCATCAGAAATTGATAGGCGTGATCGGCTGAGCGGCGGCAATCTTCGCGGTTAAGCAACATTGCCGCCTCACTGAAGAAGTACAAGATCCGGCTTGTTTGCACACTGCCCTTGGAAGCCTTCTTGTACCATGTAAGATCGAACCCGACCTTGCCGTAGTATCCTCCATACTCTTCATCCTTCAGACTCACCCAGAATGGGATTATTGTCTTTTCAAGATGCTCCTTGGCTTGATGTGCTAGTAAATTCATCATTCTTTAACCGCTCCTCGAGCAATGCCGTTGTAGATATAGCGTTGTAAAAATAAAAAAGCAATCAAGATTGGGATGATGGTAATCATTACCCCGGCACAGATATAATTATACTGGTTTCCATACTCTCCCGTAAATGTATATAAAGAGGTCGAAATCGTGACATATCGCGTTTTCGACTGCAAGTACAGATTGGCAAGATAGTACTCTTTATAGACTGAGACACCCTTGAGGATAAGGACCGTAACTGTAGCCGGTTTAACCAAAGGAAAGAGAATCCGGAAGAATATTGTAAAGTAGGATGCCCCATCAATGTATGCAGCTTCATCAAGGGAACGGGGAATGCTCTCAAA
>RZZX01000286.1 GCA_009929715.1 Bacteroidia bacterium | reverse complement strand
ATATAATTTTCCCCAGATCAAAACCGGCTTGTTCTCCTTCTAAAATTCCGTACTTGGATGCTCCTTTCATATTATCGAGCAATTTTGCCGAATAAAGGAGTGTTTTGGTTGGGATGCAACCTTCGTTAAGGCATACGCCACCAATTGCATTTTTCTCAAAAAGGACTGTTTTCAGACCATTTATCGCTGCTTTTTCTGCAGCATTATATCCGGCAGGTCCGCCGCCAATAATCGCAATATCGTATTCCATTGCTCCTGTTTTTAATTAGTACCAGTTAACACGAAGCTGTTGTCAACCAGAAATCCGACCGACAACAGATATAACTAAAAACAGATATAAGTACGTATTTGTTTTGGCCTGATAAATTACATCAATGAGCTGATAATCTTAAAAATAACTCAAATCCCATCCGACTGTTATGATATGGGCAATTCCACATGCTTGCTTTAGGTGTTTTTAAATCGGGCATTCCTTCTGGAGTAACCGAACGAAACCATTCACCATGTTCTTTGTCGATCATCCGGGCCTTTACCCACTCCCAGGTTTTATCGGCAGCATGCAGGTAATGCTCGTTTCCCGAAATTTGCCAGGCATTCACACAGCCAACAATAGTCTCTGCCTGACACCACCAGGAAAGTGTTCGTTGATAATCGGCTCCATGCCTTTCATAAATAAGCGAACCATCTTCATTCCGGCCCTCTTTAAGGGCTGCGTCCGTCAAATTAACAGCAATCGGTTCAATCCTTTTTAGCAAGGCTTTATCTTCCAATACCTCTGCTGCTTCTGTTAACAGCCAACCGGTTTCAATATCGTGTCCGTATGAATCGATATCCTCCAGACTCTCCCATTGATTATTAAAAAAGAGTTTCAGGTGATTTGTTTCCGGATTGTAAATTTTATCTACAACCAAATTTATAAGAGTATTTAATCTCTTCTGTAATCCTTCGTTCCGCCATACCCGGTATAACGACGTATAGGCTTCGAGCAGATGAATATGGGTGTTCATGGTTTTGCTGGCCAGGCCTGTTCCGTCGTATCCATACTTTGGTGGAACTTGCCAATTCCGGGTAAAAGATTCAATGTATCCGTCGTTTTCAAACTCCCGGACCTGAGTCTCGAGTACTTTATAAAGATCGATACTTTGCATCAGACTCTCGGTACTTCCGGTGGCTCTGAAATGTTCGGACAGTCCGTAGATGGCGAAGGCCATTCCGTATGTCTGCTTCTCCGTATCCAATGGCGTACCATCTGCATGCAGGCTCCAATATACGCCACCCAATTCCTTATCTATAAAATGATCAATCAAATAACGCTGTGCCCGATTAGCCAGATGCTTGTAGTTTTCGTCTCCAAACAAACGGTAAGCAGTAGAGAACGTCCACAAAATCCTGGCATTCAACACCACACCTTTTGCTTCATCGGGACGAGGTGTACCGTCGTTCAATATCATTCCGTAAAAACCTCCGGAGGGATCTACCGCATACTTTTCCCAGAAATGAAGTACATTTTCCTTCAAATCTTTCAACACTTCATCC
>RZZX01000285.1 GCA_009929715.1 Bacteroidia bacterium | reverse complement strand
AAGCCACTTCAGGGTCGAAATGTTCGCAAATATGATAAAAGAGAAATCACGCATATATTTTGAATATATGATTTTGATAGTATGGTTCGCATTCAGTTTTTTCCTCGCATGGCAGGGAACGATGCTCCTGATCTTCCTGCAGGAAACAGGACAGGAATCAGCTGCTATGCAGATACCGATGACATGGCCCTACGCATCTGTACCAATTGGATGTGTACTGATGTGCCTAAGGCTCTTCGTTGAAATGTATAAGCTTCACAAAAACGGACTTCCTGCCCCGGCAATACAGGCAGCAAAGACAGCGGAATAGGGGGCGGGATCATGGAAGCTGTTATTCTTTTTTCTATCCTGATAGTAACAATAGCACTTAGTATCCCGATCGGAATAACCCTTGGGCTCGCCACAGGCATAGCGATGTGGCTGACCTCTGACATCCCGATGATAATGCTCGCGCAAAAATCTGTGACAGGGCTGGATTCCTTCCCTCTCCTTGCCATTCCTTTCTTCATCCTGGCCGGAGCTCTGATGTGCAACGGAGGCATTTCCCGCCGACTTGTAGCCCTCGCGGAAAGCCTTGTCGGATACATTGTCGGAGGTCTTGCGATGGTAACGGTCCTTGCGTGCATGTTCTTCGCTGCGATCTCCGGATCGGGTCCGGCGACAGTTTCTGCCATAGGTTCTTTCATGATACCTTCAATGAAGGAAAGAAAGTATGACGGCGGTTTCGCTGCTGCGATAACAGCTGCTGCGGGAACGATCGGAGTCATCATCCCACCCAGCATCCCCTTCGTCATCTACTCTGTAGTAGCCCAGTGCTCTATCGGTGACATGTTCATAGCCGGGATAATCCCAGGGATAATTATTGGTGTTGCCTTGATGGCTGTATGCTACGGCACCGCAAAAAAACGCAAATACCTCACTCTGAACGAACGCCCCAAGTTGTCCGAAGTGGCAAAGGCTTTCAAAGAATCTTTCTGGGCTTTGCTTGTTCCGGTGATAATCCTGGGCGGCATATACGGTGGAATTTTCACCCCAACAGAAGCTGCTGTCGTTGCAGTTGTGTACTCTGTCTTAATTGGAAAGTTCATATACCGTGAACTGGACATGAAAGTCCTATACGACTGTCTTAAGACCACAGGGCTCATAAACGGTGCCACTTCGTTCCTTATCGGCCTTTCGATGGCTTTCGCAAGCTATCTTGCGATGGCACAGATACCTGCAAAGATAGCTGCATGGCTAACAACTTTCGTTGACAGTCCATTCATCCTCCTGATGGTGATCAACGTCTTTCTTCTCGTCATCGGTTGTTTCGTGGACAACATTGCAGCGGTGATCATCCTGACGCCAATACTGCTTCCGGTAGTCAAGATGATAGGCATCGACCCGATACACTTCGGGCTCATAATCACTGTCAACCTTGCCTGCGGCTTTATATCTCCGCCATATGGGATCAACCTCTTCGTTGCATCTGCCATATCGGGGGAGAGCATAGAGAGTATTTCAAGGGAGATCATCCCGGCCTTTGTCGCAATGGTCGGATGCCTGCT
>RZZX01000284.1 GCA_009929715.1 Bacteroidia bacterium | reverse complement strand
GGATCGGCTTCCAGCGCTTTGGTAACGTATTCTGTAACATCGTCAATCTTATCGATCAAGGTGACTGTAAGTCCCGGATTGGGAAGCTCCTTCTCTTTGGAAGAGGCCCAGAATCCGTTGGTAAGGTAATCGTTCTCGAGCGAACTGTGTTGTTGTATCTGGCTGTACCCGCAATGGTGATTGGTTAGCAATAAACCCTGATCCGAAACAAATTCGCCGGTACATCCGCTGCCAAAGATAACAACCGCATCTTTCAGCGAAGACGAATCGGGATTGTAGATGTCATAGTCCTCTACCTGCAATCCCAGTTTTTTCATCTCTTCCAGCTTTTGCTGCCTAAGTAAAGGAAGCAACCACATCCCTTCGTCTGCAACAACCGGCAGCGAAAGAGTTGTAATCGCCAAGAGCAAGAGGATTTTCTTCATATAACAAGTCAGTTTAAATTATTTATTTTATTTCTTATTTTCCCATGTACTATACGGATGTCTGGATAACATCGAGTTGTAATAACGCACATCACCTGTAACCTCCTCGCCAAGCCAGTCGGGACGGATAAAAACTTCCGAAGCCTCCTTCAGTTCTATCTCCGCCACTACCAATCCCTGGTTTTCGCCGTCAAACACATCCACTTCAAAGATATGATCGCCCGCTTTTACAAGGTGCCTTACCTTACTTATCGTACCCGGCTCACAAAGCGCCAACAGCTGGTATGCCTCCTCTTCCGTAATCTTCTTTTCAAATTCGTATCGGGTGGTTCCATCCACGTTGGATGCCCCTTTTATGGTAAGATAGCCCTCATCTCCGCGGATGCGTACCCTTACGGATCGTTCCGGCGAAGAGCAGATATATCCCTGTACGATGCGTTTGGAATCGTATACTTCAGGAAAGAAGTCGCCCCTGACCAAAAATTTACGTTCTATCTCTGTGGCCATATCCGATCCGGATTATTTAATTGTTACCATCGTGGCTCCAAATCCATATTCGCGAAAAGAAGCATCCTGGTAAAAATACTGTTTATATTTTGTTTTGAGTTCATTTTCAATCGCTTTTCGCAGTACGCCTTCTCCTTTTCCATGGATAAAAACAATTTTCTGACCTTTTACGCCGGCATATTCCTTTAAGACTTCATGGAATTTATCCAGTTGATAGTTCAGAATGGCAGTACTGTCCATACCCGCAGTGGTATCCAGTAACTGTTCGGTATGCAAATCGACCTCGATGATGGGAGCTTCTGTCTTTTTCTTTACCACAGTAGGCGTAACCTTTTCTTCCCGTACCTTTTGCTGCATGGCTTCCTGGATAGCGGCGGCCGAGATAAGCATCTGCCGTTCGGGAATATCTTGTCTGACAATGGGCGCCAGGATAGCCGGCTCATCAAAATAATCGTTATCAAGGAAACAATGCAATTTATAGAATTTTACTGTATCCAAACGCAATTCGACCGACACGGAGTTTTTCATAGCGTAGGGTTTATCCTTTTTAAATGCGATAAACTGAACACAAATCCGTTCAAGCTCGTTCAGGTCTTCTTTGCCGAACTCTTCCATGAATAT
>RZZX01000283.1 GCA_009929715.1 Bacteroidia bacterium | reverse complement strand
TGCATTTCGGGGAGTACGAGCTATCTCCAAGTTTGATTAGCCTTTCACCCCTACCCTCACGTCATCCGAAAACTTTTCAACGTTTACCGGTTCGGTCCTTCAGTTAGTGTTACCCAACCTTCAACCTGCACAAGGGTAGATCACTTGGTTTCGCGTCTACTCATACTGACTAAAGGCGCCCTGTTAAGACTCGCTTTCGCTTCGGCTCCGCACCTGAAGTGCTTAACCTTGCCAGTAAAAGTAACTCGTAGGTTCATTATGCAAAAGGCACGCCGTCATTCCGATTAATCGGAACTCCGACCGCTTGTAAGCGAACGGTTTCAGGAACTATTTCACTCTTCTGTTCGAAGTGCTTTTCACCTTTCCTTCACAGTACTCGTTCACTATCGGTCTCAAGGGAGTATTTAGCCTTACGGGATGGGCCCCGCAGATTCACACAGAATTTCTCGTGCTCCGTGCTACTCAGGATACTGCTATCAAAATAAATCATTACCTGTACGGGATTATCACCCTCTATGATATGACTTTCCAGACATCTTCCAATTCTGATTTAATCCAAATATCGCAGTCCTACAACCCCAATCATGCATCGCTACATCATTGGTTTGGGCTAATGCGCGTTCGCTCGCCACTACTTGCGCAATCACTTTTGTTTTCTCTTCCTGAGGGTACTTAGATGTTTCAGTTCCCCTCGTTTGCTCTCCGCATAGCGGAGTGGCATGGCTTCACCATACCGGGTTGCCCCATTCGGAAATTCCGGGATCGAAGGTTATTTGCACCTACACCGGACTTATCGCAGCTTATCACGTCCTTCATCGCCTCCTTGAGCCAAGGCATCCGCCATTCGCTCTTATTTGCTTTTTTATATTTTTTTTTGCTCGTTGTGATTTTGCACCGTTATGACTCTAAATTGTAAAAATTTATCATAACGACGACTTTATTGCTCGTTTTCAATTTATGCCATATAAATTATTATTACTAATAATAATTATGACTATTTACTTACGTCTTCTCTTTACTTTCAACATGTCAAAGATCGCTGAACCTCCTAGCCCCATCAAGGGGAAAATATGGAAGGACTTGTGTGACTTATAACCGATTCAGGGTTATTTAATCTGATTTTTGTTTCTTATTAATAATGATACGTTTATCATTATTTGTGGAGAATATCGGGCTCGAACCGATGAACTCTCCCGATGAAAATCGGGATGCTCTAAGTATGCCTGAGCTGATTTGTTATTCTCTCTTTTTTTATTTTGATAATGATACGTTTATCATTATTTGTGGAGAATATCGGGCTCGAACCGATGAACTCTCCCGATGAAAATCGGGATGCTCTAAGTCTGCCTGAGCTGATTTGTTATTCTCTCTTTTTTTATTTTGATAATGATACGTTTATCATTATTTGTGGAGAATATCGGGCTCGAACCGATGACCCCCTGCGTGCAAGGCAGGTGCTCTAAGCCAACTGAGCTAATCCCCCGGTATTCAATGTGCCAATTTTCTAATGTGCCAATGTGCTTTACCTTAGCCATTCGCATATTTTATCTGTGC
>RZZX01000282.1 GCA_009929715.1 Bacteroidia bacterium | reverse complement strand
ACCATAGCGATGTTTTGTTCCCTGGTGAAACCCAGTGCTGCAGATGTGAGACTGGTCTCTGATTCTATAGTTCTTAAGGCACTGTCCATTGAAAGCACCATAGTAGGCATAATTAGGAGACTCAGCACAAGAGAGGCTGTCATCCAGGAAAACCCTGAGCCTCCGAGGCCGTTTCTGATAAGTGGAACGAGCAGGAAGACAGATGCGAAACCGTAAACGACCGTTGGTATCGCTGTCATGATTCGGAGGATCCTAGCTAACAGCTTTGCCATCCATTTAGGACCATAACCACGTATAAAACAACAGCATCCGACTGAAAATGTCCAGCCCATGACCAGTGATGAAACGGAAAGGAGTCCGCTTGCCCAGATCATTGGCATGATCCCAAACTGTCCTCCTTCAGGATTCCATACAGAGCCGAACAGCGAAGGTCCGCTCCTGACCAGTCCGTCAAAAGCGCAAACAGTGATAAAGACAAAAAGTGCTGACATGAGAGAAGATACATATACAGCCGATGCCTTTAACCAGATAGGGGTGTTTTTATTATCGTTCAATTGTCTGTCCTGATTAAGTCGGGGGAGAGAATACTCTCCCCCGCCGGCTCATTACTTCTTTGCGGGAACCGGGATGTATCCGCTGTCTTTCGTTATCTCGGCACCTTCAGGGCTGAATATGTAGTCGATAAAGAGCTTCGTGAGTCCCTGGGGTTCTCCTTTTGTGTTCATGTAAAGGTTGCGGGTAACTTTGTATTTGCCGTTTGCGGCGTTTTCCTGTGAGGGGACCATCCCGTCAAATGTCGGAGCTTTTACTGAGTTGTCAATGTGTCCGATCCCGACATATCCGATCGCGCGCTTGTCCTGTGCAACAGCAGTCTTCATGGCTCCGTTGGAGCTGACTACGTTTACGAAAGGAGCAAGCTCTCCCTTTTTGATCGCTTTATCTGTGAAGACTTCCCTCGTGCCGCTTCCGTCTTCTCTGCCGAATACATTGATCGATCCGGGTTCGGCTCCAAGTTCTTTCCAGTCTTTGATCTTGCCGGCATAAATGTCAATTACCTGCTGGGTCGTAAGAGCATCGACCTTGTTTGCAGGATTGACTACCACTGCTACACCGTCAATTGCGAATGCAAAGGAGACCAGTCCGTACTTTGATATCTCATCTTCCTTCAGTGCCCGACCTGTGTTCCCTATCGTAACAAGTCCTTCTCCGACCTGTTTGACTCCGACTCCGGAACCTCCGCCGGCTACTGTTATGCGGATGTCAGGGTTAGCAGACATGATGCGTTTCGCCGCATCTTTCATTACGGGTATGTGGGCGGTACCTCCCGCTATGTCAAGATTTCCTTTCTGTCCTTTAAAAACGTCAAGGGGAGCCGCTATTGCAGAGGATGCTGCTATCAACATTATCGTAAGTGCCATAGAAACAATTGTTTTCTTCATAGTTTATTTACATCTCCTTATTTTTTAGTAAAGATATAGGGATCCAGGCAGATCAAACACATGCACGTAAATACTCCTGAAGCCACAAAAGGGCTCCGGAAGTACTTTGTCAGTAATCCGCGGCAG
>RZZX01000281.1 GCA_009929715.1 Bacteroidia bacterium | reverse complement strand
CTGGAAGAAATAGGTTGCTTTGCAATTGTACTGGAAAAAATACCAGCGAAATTGGCTGCACGTGTTGCTTCCGAACTTACAATTCCAATTATTGGAATCGGAGCAGGAGGGGGTGTTGATGGACAAGTTTTGGTTATGCACGACATGCTGGGTATCAACCAAGGTTTCTCACCTCGTTTCTTGCGTAAATATGCCAATCTTCACGAAGAGATTACCAAGGCGGTAAAAAGCTATATCAAAGATGTGAAAACATCTGATTTCCCAAACGAAAAAGAGCAATATTAATTTTATCGCTCATAAGTTTCAAGGTAAAAGGGAGTCTCAGCAACAGAGACTCCCTTTTAGTTGGCAAATAAGTTACATACATTATCTTCAAACAGAGAAAGAGCTGTTTTTATATTTTGAGCTCTTTTTATATGCTTCAATGTATGTTAGCTTATGCTAAATTTTATACCTTTGCAGCTTATTGGATAAGTAAAAAAGAAACAATATAATATTAGAAAATTAAAATGGCAAAAGAGCTTAAAGAACTCACTCCCCGTAGTGTAAGTTACTCGCAGTGGTACCAGGATCTGGTTATTAAGGCTGATTTGGCAGAAAACTCTGCTGTACGAGGTTGTATGGTAATTAAACCTTATGGCTATGCCATCTGGGAAAAAATGCAACGTATTCTGGATGATAAATTTAAGGAAACAGGTCACTCCAATGCCTATTTCCCGTTGTTTATTCCCAAGTCATTCTTGAGTAAGGAGGCCGAACATGTGGAAGGTTTTGCTAAAGAATGTGCTGTAGTAACACATTACCGTCTTAAAACAAATCACGATGGAACAGGGGTTGTTGTAGATCCTGAAGCTAAGTTGGAAGAAGAACTGATTGTTCGTCCCACATCCGAAACAATTATATGGAATACATACCGTAACTGGATTCAATCTTATCGTGACCTGCCTATTCTGGTAAATCAGTGGGCCAATGTTGTTCGCTGGGAAATGCGTACCCGCTTGTTCCTTCGTACAGCCGAATTTTTATGGCAAGAAGGCCACACTGCCCATGCAACGAAGGATGAAGCAGAAGCGGAAGCAAGGCAAATGCTGGAAGTATATGCCGATTTTGCAGAAAAATATATGGCTATGCCCGTTGTAAAGGGAGTAAAATCTGCCAGCGAGCGTTTTGCCGGAGCGTTAGATACTTATACGATTGAAGGATTGATGCAGGATGGTAAAGCTTTGCAAAGTGGTACATCTCACTTTTTAGGTCAGAATTTTGCCAAAGCATTCGATGTAAAATACATTGATAAAACAGGTAAGAGTGAATATGTTTGGGCAACTTCCTGGGGTGTTTCAACCCGTTTGATGGGAGCCTTGATTATGTCTCACTCAGACGACAATGGTTTGGTGTTACCTCCTAAGCTGGCTCCGATTCAGGTTGTTATTGTTCCTATTTATAAGAATGATGAGCAACTTAAACTGATTGATGAAAAGATTTCAGGCATAGTTGCAGGGCTTAAGTCTTTAGGAATTTCTGTTAAGTACGACAATGCCGATAATAAAAAGCCGGGATGGAAATTTGC
>RZZX01000280.1 GCA_009929715.1 Bacteroidia bacterium | reverse complement strand
ATTTAACACACAAATATAACTATTTTTTGCCAACTAACCAACTAATATAGGGGTTATTTATTTGATAATCAGAAGAATATGATTATTCAGTAGACTCTACTTAAGGAGGATTTCATTCCGATGCACCTCTCTGAGAGGCCATCAGCCCCTTCCGCATAAACAGATTAAGTCTGACAATGAACGCTTTGGCAACAAGCCCGAAAATTCACCTGATCAGAAGAGATCGATGCCGCCTAGCTGCACATGTGCATTTTTATCGTCCTTTCTCCTCTTCTTCGGGCAGTCTTAACGGCAACTACGCCTTTGTTAGTCCCTACCGCTATTCGGCCAACTATAAAAGAGCCAGCATCTTCTACACTTCACCTAGGTGAAGTGTATACTTCATGCAGGTGAAGTGTATACTTCATGCAGGTGAAGTGTATACTTCATGCAGGTGAAGTGTAGAAATAGAGCGCATAAAAACACTTAATAGTGTAGGTTACGTGACTTAAATGTTACGGAAGTAAGAAGAAATCTCAAACGCTTCCCCAGCGATTTCATGTTTGAATTAACAAAGGAAGAGTTTGAAAGTTTGAGGTCGCAAATTGCGTCCTCAAATAAAAGAGGTGGTACACGATATATGCCTTTTGCATTTACGGAACAAGGCGTAGCCATGCTTTCTTCTGCATTAAACAGTGAATCCGCCATCGAAATAAACAGATCTATCATGCGTGCTTTTGTTACAGTGCGTCAATACTTGTCTTCAAAACATAAAACTGAACCCTTTCTTTTGCGAAGCTTTAAACCTTTCAATCTCCAAAGAAAGCGATTTCTTCAACTGTCCTGCCATAAACAACAAGAACGGTTGATTGGTTTCTTCGTCCTGACATTGGCGCAGGGAAAGAATATATTCTTCTCTATCCTCTTTGAATATCTTGGTGGGGAAAAGATGGTAGCAAAATTGAATGTAGTTCATGAGCAATCGAGCTATTCTGCCGTTGCCATCTACCCACGGATGTATGGTTACTAAATTAAGATGGGCATTAAAACTCAATTCGTATTGTTCCCGAAAGATTCCTACGTTCTTTTGCTTCTCTTGCAGAATGGCGCAAAGTTCATCTACCTTAGCAGGAACTTTTAAATAACTCATATAAGAATGTCCGCCAACACCAGCCGTAACACCACATAGGCGAAATTCCCCTTTCGAAGAATCGGAAGAGCCACTCATGACACTATGTAAACCGCCTGTGGTACGCATCAACACAGCATTCAGCGTTTGTAGAAAAGCAGGAGTTATCGGTACAAAATGAGCAGATTCAGCTTTGGCAAACTCATACGCTTGCTTCAAATCCTCATTCATCAAATGATGCACAAGTGGTTTCCCTTTCGCTGTTACTCCCTCGTCAAAGAGAAGCTGCGTATCTAGCTCGGTCAACGTTGAGCCTTCTATGGCTGTGGAATGGGTAATGAGAGAATAGAGGTAGTACTTATCATAGTCCACCGCTTCACTGATACCAAGTTTCTGAAACTTTTGGTATAGTTGTTCTATCTCTTGCCAAACACCTTGTTCCATTGTTTTTATTTAATAGGCTTTATT
>RZZX01000014.1 GCA_009929715.1 Bacteroidia bacterium | reverse complement strand
AGCATAAGATTCAACGATTCACCCCTAGAAACGCTAAAAGCTCTTATTCACAAGCCAACAAAGAGAGGTTGCGATGGTTGTTGGAAAAGGGGATGATACACCCTAAATTCGAGGATAAGATTCAAGGGGTTTTGGCCGAACCGTTTATTTTCCCTCCAGATATTATGAATCGACTGAGGGAGGATGAGGTGGTTTGGAAAAATTATCTCCAATTTTCGGAGAGTTATAAGCGTATCCGGATAGCCTACATTGAAGCGGCAAGGAAACGTCCTGAAGAGTTTATAAAGCGACTGAATAACTTTGTCTCTAAAACGAAAGAGAATAAGAAAATCATGGGATTCGGTGGAATAGATAAATACTATTCAAACGAAAATTCAAACGCTTAAACGTCTACAAAAAAAAGAACAGGCGAAAGGAGGTCGAGGAAACTCCCCGATAACCTCCTTTCGCCTGTCTAATTTTTACGAATTTAGATTCTTAAAATGTTAGCAGCGTGGCTTGATTTGTTTGAAGAAATCGTTGCCTTTATCATCCACTAGGATGAAGGCAGGGAAATTCTCCACTTCAATCTTCCAGATGGCTTCCATGCCGAGTTCAGGATACTCTACGCATTCGATGCTCTTGATGTTGTTCTGAGCTAAGATAGCTGCCGGACCACCGATAGAGCCTAAATAGAACCCACCGTATTTCTGACACGCATCGGTCACCTGCTGACTGCGGTTACCCTTGGCCAACATGATCATGCTACCGCCATGACTCTGGAACAGATCAACGTACGAGTCCATACGTCCTGCAGTCGTTGGCCCCATTGAGCCACAAGCCATGCCTTCGGGAGTCTTAGCCGGACCAGCGTAATAAATAGGATGGTCTTTGATGTATTGAGGAAGCCCTTCACCACAGTCGATCCGCTCTTTCAACTTCGCATGAGCGATGTCACGACCTACAATGATGGTGCCGTTCAACGATAAGCGTGTAGCTACTGGATACTTCGTCAGATCCTTCAGAATCTCGGCCATCGGACGGTTCAAATCGATCTTCACCGCATCCCCTTCACCTGCCTGACGAAGTTCTTCGGGAATCAAACTGCCTGGATGAGCATCCAGCTTTTCAATCCAAATACCATGTTCATCGATCTTACACTTCACATTACGGTCGGCCGAGCAAGAAACGCCCAAACCTACCGGACAAGAAGCACCGTGACGAGGCAAACGGATAATACGTACATCGTGCGCCAAATATTTACCACCAAATTGTGCGCCCAACCCGATCTTATGCGCTTCGGCCAAGACCTCTTTCTCTAATTCAACATCGCGGAACGCCCGTCCGTGTTCATTACCGGTAGTGGGCAGGTTGTCATAAAACTTAGCTGAGGCAAGCTTCACGGTCAGCAGGTTTTTCTCGGCCGATGTTCCTCCAATCACGATGGCGATGTGGTAGGGCGGACAAGCAGCTGTACCGAGCGATTTGATTTTCTCAACCAAGAAAGGAACTAAAGTTCCCGGATTTAAAATCGCTTTAGTCTCTTGATACAAATAGGTTTTATTGGCCGATCCACCACCTTTAGTCACGCAAAGGAACTCATACTCCATCCCTTCAGTGGCTTCGATATCGATCTGAGCCGGCAAGTTGCACTTCGTATTAACCTCGTCGTACATATTCAACGGGGCATTCTGAGAATAGCGCAAGTTCTCTTCCGTATAGGTTTTGTAAACGCCAAGAGAAAGAGCTTCTTCGTCACAGTAACCAGTCCAAACTTGTTGCCCTTTCTCACCGTGAATAATGGCTGTACCGGTGTCTTGACAGAAAGGCAGAAGTCCTTTTGCCGCCACTTCGGCATTACGCAAGAAGGTCAAGGCGACGTATTTATCGTTTTCACTTGCTTCAGGATCGCTCAATATCTTAGCGACCTGTTCGTTGTGCGACCGACGAAGCATGAATGAAACATCACGAAAAGCGGCGTTGGCCATAGCCGTCAGCCCCTCTTTCTCGATCTTCAGAATCGGTTTTCCTTCAAACTCACTTACAGAGACATACTCTTTGGTAAGCAGATAGTACTCAGTTGTATCTTTTCCCTTTTCGAACATGGGTTGATACACAAACGGAGGTGTTGCCATAAGTTATCTATATTTTATTACGTAATATTAGTTATTGAGGCAAAGGTAAGAATATAAATCTGAAGTAGGTCAAGAGAGTGTACTAAAATTTACGAAGAAAAACTGGGAGACAAAAAGGGGCGGCTCTTTTTACGGAACCGCCCCTTTGAGTACCATTTAAGAACTCAACTATTGCAGTCTGAACATCACCGGTAAGGTATATTTTACCCGAACTTTTTTGCCGTTTTGTATCCCCGGTTGCCATTTCGGCATGGATTGAACCACACGAATGGCCTCTTTATCGAGATCCGGATCAACGCCGCGGACAACGGTCAGATCACTTATACTTCCATCTTTGTCGACTACAAATTGTACAATAACTCTTCCTTGTGCACCTCTCTCTTGTGAAGCTACGGGGTATCGAATGTGGGTATTTAGATACTTCAATAAGGCAGCATAGCCTCCGGAAAATTCCGGCATGTGCTCTACAGCAACATGAATCACATCTTCATCCACCTGCTCCTCTTCAATCAACGGCGGGGAACTTGGAAGTACCACCACACGGTTTAAATCTTCCGAAGAAGCTTGAACGGCACTCTCCACCTGCTGATCATTGGTCACTATATCGAGCAATTCTGCTGTCTTAGCTTCTGGAGGAGGGGGCGGCTCGGGTTTCTTCTCAGGGTAAGTGATTGGAGCGAGAACCTCTACAAATTGGGGGTCGTTTGCTGACAAACTTGTGGCTACTCGCACATCATGCCGTGTCCATTCGAACGAAACAAACATGAATGAGAGGGCTACAATGACACCCATTAACAACCAAGAACCTCTTCGGTTCTCAATTGCAGCCTTTTTTGTTTTTTTGGCTTCCATAACAAGGAGTTTAAGTAATTAATAATAAAAAAATATAGAGTATATAGACTACTTATCGTTTTCGTATCAAAACTTACTTAACTAGCCCGCTGGCGTTACTAAATATAACAGTTTTACCAACAAAAAGTCTGTTTCTAATAGATTTTTTAAACCTTTTGGTTGCTTTTTTTTCTTCTTTAAACTTCCAGACAAGAGACAACACGTTTTTTAACGATCAGAGATTGCTGGTTTCGACTATCAAAGAGAGCCTTATCGGTTTTAAAGCTGAAATTGAGAAACGGTTGAAAGAAAATAAATCACCTTATAGACTCCATTTCATTTTAAATACCTATTTTTGCATCATTATACTAAAAGCACACGCGCAAAAACAGTTATGATAGTTAATAATACAATAGATCTTATATCCTTACAGAAAATTTTGTTTGAGGAGGAAGAGATTAAGCTTTCTGACGCTTGTTTGAAAGAGGTGGACCGGAGTTTCGAGTTCTTGAAACAATTCTCAAGCCACAAGATTATTTACGGTATCAATACCGGATTCGGTCCGATGGCGCAATACCGCATTGAGGAGGAGTCACTGACTCAGTTGCAATATAACATTATCCGAAGCCACTCTACTGGCGCAGGCCAACCATTGCCTGAACGGTATGTCAAAGCGGCTATGATAGCACGGCTCTATACTTTCTTACAAGGTAAATCGGGGGTACACCGGGAGTTGGTGACGCTCATTACCGAGTTTATCAACCGCGGTATTTGCCCGTTTATTCCTGAACATGGGAGTGTGGGAGCAAGTGGCGACTTAGTACAGCTGGCGCACCTGGCCTTGACGCTTATCGGCGAAGGGGAGGTGTTCTTTCACGGTGAGAAAAGGGAGGCTAGCGAGGTGCTCAAGGAGAATGGGTTAAAGCCTTTTTTCATGCGTATCCGTGAAGGGCTGTCGGTAACCAACGGAACGTCGGTGATGACAGGGATCGGTATCGTCAACCTTATTTATGCGCAAAAGTTGATGAAATGGGCTATCGGCGCTTCGGTTATGATGAACGAAATTGCCGCATCGTACGATGACTTTATGTCGGCTCCGCTCAATGAGGCGAAACGGCACGAGGGGCAGCTTCAGATCGCTGCGCTCATGCGCGACTGGGTGAAGGGAAGCCACTGTGTGCGCCAAAGGGAGAATGAGCTCTACAACCAAGAACATACGGAGAAGATTTTTACACACAAGGTGCAGCCTTACTATTCGTTGCGTTGCATTCCGCAGGTGCTCGGCCCTATTTATGATGAGTTGTGTAACGCCGAGAAGGTGCTGATGAATGAGATTAATTCGGCTTGTGATAACCCGATTGTGGACCCGGATACGGAAAATGTGTACCATGGGGGCAACTTCCATGGGGATTATGTTTCGTTCGAAATGGATAAGTTGAAGATTGCGGTGACGAAGCTGACCATGCTGTGTGAACGGCAGATTAACTATTTGTTTCACGACCGTATTAATGGTATTTTACCACCGTTTGTCAACATGGGGGTTTTGGGGTTGAATTACGGTTTGCAGGCGTCGCAGTTCACGGCCACGTCGACCACCGCAGAGTGTCAGACGCTCTCGAACCCAATGTATGTGCATAGTATCCCGAACAACAACGATAATCAGGACATCGTGAGCATGGGAACGAACTCGGCTTTATTGGCTAAAACGGTTATCGATAATTCGTTCCAGGTGATGTCGATCTTGTTTATGGGCATTGTCCAAGCGATCGACTGTCTGGAGATTCAAAATAAACTGGGCGAAAAATCACTTAAAACTTACCGGGAGATACGGGCTATCTTCCCTGTTTTTAAAGAGGATACACCTAAATATAAAGAGATTGAAATCATCATTGACTATCTGAAAAATCAGAAATAAGCCTATGAAATATGCATTAGTTACCGGAGGTAGTAGGGGCATTGGACGTGCTGTCTGCCTCAAACTGGCCCAAATGGAGTATACCGTATTGATTAATTATAAAAGCAACGATGCCGAAGCGGAACAGACGCTCTGCCTGATACGTGAACAGGGGGGCAATGGTGAGTTGATGAAGTTTGATGTGACCAAGGCCGAAATGGTCTCTTCTGCTTTGCGCAGTTGGGAGGAGGCACACCCGAACGATTACATTGAGGTGCTGGTTAATAATGCGGGGATCCGCAAAGACAACTTGATGCTGTGGATGGAAGAGGAGGAGTGGTCGTCGGTAGTGGACATTAACTTGAAAGGTTTTTTCTACCTGACACAGCCGTTGCTCAAGAAGATGCTGATCAAACGGTTTGGACGTATCATTAATATGGTGTCGGTGTCGGGTCTGAAAGGAACGGCCGGACAGACCAACTACTCGGCTGCCAAAGGGGGCATTATCGCTGCAACCAAAGCTTTGGCGCAAGAGGTGGGCAAGAAGCAGGTGACGGTCAACGCTGTGGCTCCGGGATTTATCCGCACCGACATGGTGGAGGGCATCGATGAGAGTGAATGGAAAAAACATATTCCTGTGGGACGCTTCGGCAACCCGGAAGAGGTGGCCGACTTGGTGGGCTTCCTGGCTTCTAAACAGGCCTCGTATATCACCGGCGAGGTGATCTCAATCAACGGGGGGTTACATACTTAAATATAACAGATGAGAAGAGTCGTTATTACAGGAATGGGGATTTATTCATGTATTGGTAAAAACCTCGACGAAGTTAAAACAGCCTTATATCAGGGGCAATCGGGCATCGGTATCGATCCGGTTCGCAAGGAAATGGGATTTTACTCGGCACTGACTGGGGTCTTGGAAAGGCCGGATTTAAAAAAGTTGCTCGATCGCAAAAAACGCCATTCACTTCCTGAACAGGGGGAATATGCGTATATGGCTACCTTAGAGGCGTTTAGAAATGCCGGAATTGATGAGGAGTTCCTGAAAAATAATGAAGTGGGCATTTTATACGGCAACGATAGTAGTGCTGCGCCGGTCATTGAGGCGGTGGATATTATAAGGGCCAAAAAGAATACGGCTTTGGTTGGATCGGGCTCGATCTTTCAATCGATGAACTCGACGGTCACCATGAATTTATCGGTCATCTTCCAACTGAAGGGGATTAATTTTACCATTGCGGGAGCGTGTGCAAGTGGCTCTCATGCCATCGGCATGGGGTATTTGCTTATTAAAACGGGGTTGCAGGAGTGTATCCTTTGTGGCGGTGCGCAGGAGGTAAATCCTTTTTCGGTGGGGAGCTTCGACGGGTTGAGTGCTTTCTCTACGCAGGAGGCGGAGCCTACTAAGGCATCTAAGCCTTTCGATAAGCATCGCGATGGATTGATTCCAAGTGGGGGCGGTGCTAGCTTGGTGCTGGAGAGTTATGAATCGGCTGTGAAACGGGGGGCGAATATCCTTGCAGAAGTGGTGGGGTATGGTTTCTCATCGAACGGGGAGCATATCTCGGTGCCGAATGTCGATGGACCGAAACGGTCGTTGCAGATGGCTATCAAGGATGCTCGCATTCCATTAGAGGAGATTAAGTATATCAATGCGCATGCAACATCGACACCGGTAGGCGATCTGAATGAGGCGAAAGCGATTGGGGAGGTGTTCGAGGGGCATCGACCGTATGTCACGTCGACCAAATCGCAAACGGGACACGAGATGTGGATGGCAGGGGCAAGTGAGGTGATTTACTCGACCCTGATGATGCAAAATGGGTTAATTGCTCCGAACTTGAACTTTAGTGAACCGGATGAGGCATCGGCGGCACTGAACATTCCTAGCCAACGGGTCGACTTGGAGTTCGATACGTTTTTATCGAACTCTTTCGGATTTGGGGGAACCAATTCTACTTTGATTATTCGCAAATTTAAATAACAACAATTAGTACATAAATGGATATGAATCACTCGGAAATTATAGAGAAAATTAGAACAACATTGGCAGAAGAGTTTGAAATTGATGTGGAACTGATCCAACCGGAAGCTCCGTTGATGGAGACTTTGGAACTAGATAGCTTGGATTTAGTGGATATGGTGGTGCTGATCGAAAAGAATTTCGGCTTCAACGTAACTGGTAAAGATTTCATGGGCATCAAGACGTTCCAGGATTTCTATGACATGGTTATTACGCGCATGGAGAATAAGTAGTGATGACTAAAGCGTGGAAGGGTAAAACAAGAGGGGGTGCTTTCGGATACCGGTTTTTTATCGGTCTGATCCGGTTTGGCGGACTCACCGTGGCTTATACTTTTTTGGCCTTGGTGGTGGTTTACTTTGTTCCTTTTGCGCCTCGCGCCACTCAAAGTACTTGGCGATATGCCCGACGAATATTAGGGTATAACCGCTTTAAATCGGTGGTGTTACTGTTTAAGAATTACTACCGATTGGGGCAGATATTAATTGATAAGGTGGCACTCGGCTTGGGCATGCGTAAGAAGTATCAGTTTCGGTTTGAAAATTATCAGCCTTTTCTGGATGTTCTCAACGCCGACACGGGGGTGATTATGATTGGAGCGCATGTAGGCAATTGGGAGATTGGGGTGCCTTTCTTCAATACGTACAGCAGGAAAATAAACATCGTGATGTATGATGCTGAGCATGAGAAAATCAAGGAGTTGCTGAAGAAGAATGGCAAAACGCAAGAGTTTAAGGTGATTCCAGTGAATCAGGATAACCTGACGCATGTGTTTAAAATCAACGAGGCTCTGAATCAGAAAGAGTATGTTTGCTTTCAAGGGGATAGGTCTGTGAATGAGGAGAAGACGTTACGGACTTCTTTCATGGGACAAGAGGCGCACTTCCCGATGGGACCGTTCTTGCTGGCTGCCAAAATGAAGGTGCCGGTGGTCTTTTATTTTGCCATGCGGGAGCCACACCAAACGTATCGATTCCATTTTTTTATACCTGAACTGGGTGTTAACACCAAAGAAAAACGTGCTGAGCAGGCCTTACTGGAGGCGTATGCGCATACATTAGAAAACCTGATGCTTCGTTATCCGGAACAGTGGTTCAACTACTATGAGTTCTGGAAGTAGAAGCCGATATGAATGATTATCATGAATGAAGAAAGATACACAAAAGAACGGTTGACCGCCGTGGAAGCACAACGGTTGGCTCAAGAGATTGCATTCGGCCCTGTGGTGTTTCAGGTGTCGCGCTTAATGCTTAAATTTGGCATTTTCCGGTGGCTGGCGGACCATCGAGAGGGGGGTACGCTCGAAGAGGTGGCGCAAGCAAGTGGGTTATCACTGTATGCTGCCAAAATTCTTCTGGAATCGTCGCTGACCATCGGAACGGTGTTGATCAATGACCGGAAATATTCGTTGGCTAAAGCGGGATGGTTCTTGCTGAACGACCGCATGGTGCAAGTAAACATGGCTTTTAATCAGGATGTGAATTACTTGGGACTTTTCCGCTTGGAAGAGGCGCTCACGGAAGGGCGACCGGCTGGGCTGGAGGTTTTCGGCGAATGGGCCACAATTTATGAGGGGCTTTCTCAACTGCCTCAACAGGTGCAGAAGAGTTGGTTTGATTTTGACCACTATTACTCGGATTGTTCATTCGATGAAGCGCTCGAGATTGTCTTCGCTAATGGGCCGAAAAAGATTTTAGATATCGGTGGTAACACGGGCCGGTGGGCAACGAAGTGTGTGCAGTATAATAAGGAGGTGGAGGTGACCATTGCCGACTTGCCTCAACAGCTTGGCTTGATGCGTGAACAGACGGCTGCACTACCGGAAGCGAAGCGAATTTTAGGGTACCCAGTCAATTTATTGGATGCGAATAGTCCGCTACCTAAAGGGTTTGATGCGGTATGGATGAGCCAGTTCCTCGATTGTTTTTCGGAAGAGGAGATTGTGAGTATCTTACAACGGGTGGCGTCTGCTATCGATAAAGAGAGCCGTGTCTATATCATGGAGACGTTGTGGGACAGACAGAAGTACGAAACGGCATCGTACTGCCTAACACAGATCAGTGTGTACTTCACAGCTTTGGCCAATGGCAACAGTAAGATGTATCACTCTGCCGATTTCATCCGGTGCATCGAAGCGGCTGGCTTGGAGGTGGAGGTGATTTATGATCAGCTAGGACAAGGACACAGCATCCTGCAATGTAAACTCCAATGAGAAACAGAGAGGCATTATATCAAGGTGAGGAGGTGTTGATGTTAATTCCTCAACGCCCACCGATGGTGCTGGTGGATCGCTTTTTCGGTATCGAGAAGGGGGTTTCTTACTCGGGACTGACGCCAACGGAGGAGTCGCTCTTTTGCCGAAACGGGTTTTTGGAGGAGACTGGACTGATTGAACACATGGCTCAGTCGGCTGCTGCACGGGTAGGCTATCTCTGTAAACAGGCGCAAAAACCTGTACCACTGGGGTTTATCGGATCGGTAGAAAAAATGCAGATTCATCAGTTATCCCCGGTAGGGTGTCCGCTATTTACTGCCATCACGGTGATACAGGAGGTGTTCGACATTACGTTGATTGCTGCCCAAACGGTGAATGAGCAAGAGGAGGTAGTGGCCGAATGTAGAATGAAAATAATGATTCAAAACCATGAAAACTAAAACGAATCGCTCAGCTGCACTGACTAACCGTACCACGTTGAAGGTGCGCTTTAGTGAGATAGACTCCATGCAGATCGTTTGGCATGGCGAGTATGTGCGCTATTTTGAGGATGGACGCGAAGCTTTCGGCTTGCAGTATGGACTGGATTATATGAGTATGTATGCGCAAGGGTATATGGTACCCATAGTCGACTTGACGTGTCAGTTTAAACACCCGTTGTCGTTCAACGAGGAGGCGGTTGTAGAGACGCGTTTCATCCACAGTGAAGCGGCTAAAATAGAATTTGAATATACCATTTATAGAGCTTCTGATCTGAAAGTGGTAGCCACCGGAACGACCACACAGGTCTTCCTAAATACCGATAAAGAGTTGGAGCTCACTAACCCAACATTTTATATGGAATGGAAAAAGAAATGGAACATCATCTGACAACGTATATTGTTAAAGAGAGCTTGATCAGTGCACTGGGCTTTAATGCCGAAGAGCATCTGAGGGCTATGCGGAACTATCGGAGTGGCATCACATGTCATGCTCCGGGAGAGGTGAGTGACTTTCCGTTGCAGGCGGCTACCATCGCTCAAGAGGAGCTGCTTAAGCGGGTTCAAGCGAATGGATTGGATTCATACAGCCGCATGGAGCAGCTTTTTATCTTGACAATCCAAGAGTTGCTCGAAGGAACGGATGTGGATCCGCAGGACTCCGCCTGTGGGATCATTTTGTCGACAATAAAAGGGAACATTGCTGATCTAAACCCAGCAGAATCGCTTCAAAAAGGAGATTATCTCTGGGGAATGGCAGAGAAAATCCAACACCATTTTCAGTTCAAAAACCGCATACAGATTGTCTCGAATGCCTGCATTTCGGGTGTCTCGGCTCTGGTATTGGGCAAACGAATGCTTGAATATGGGGTGTACAAACGGGTGATTGTGGCTGGAGGTGATTGCCTTTCTCACTTTATCACCAGTGGGTTTCATTCGTTCAAATCGCTTAGTGAACAGCCGTGCCGTCCTTATGACAAACGGCGCGATGGCTTGACGCTGGGTGAAGCATGTGGGGCCATATTGTTGAGTACTGAGGGGAATGAGACGGATGTGATTCTATCTGGGGGGGCTATCAGCAACGATGCCAACCATATTTCTGGTCCTTCGCGAACGGGCGATGGGCTTTACTTTGCTATCCGAAATGCAATGCACGAAGCGGGGACGACACCGCAAGAGATTAGTTTTATCAATGCGCATGGTACGGCCACGGGCTATAATGATGAGATGGAGTCGAAAGCAATCACATGGGCTGGACTGCAAGAGGTACCGGTGCAAAGTTTGAAACCTTATTTCGGTCATACACTGGGGGCATCGGGGGTGATTGAATCGATCCTTTGTGTTCGGCAGCTCAAGGAAGGGGTGCTTTTCGGTACTTTGGGATTTGAGCAATTAGGGGTCTCTCTCCCACTCCACATTTCGGCAGAACACCAAGCGTTGCCAATGAAGCAGGCACTTAAAACGGCGTCCGGATTCGGCGGTTGTAATGCAGCGATCGTGCTGACACGACCGGAGTTCAACAAGCGGGTAGTCACTCCATCTCTACCGCCAACAGAGGTGATACGTGAGGTGGAGGTGGGCAGCCAACAAATCAAGGTGGACAACGAAGTGGTCTTTCAGACTACCGAACAGGGCTTTGCTCCATTCATCCGAGAGGCATTTAAACGCTTAGGAGAGAGCAACCTAAAGTTTTATAAGATGGACAGTCTCTGTAAGTTGGCATACATCACTGCAGCGGAACTGTTGAAAGGGATCAACTTCCAACCGGAGGAGATGGGTATCTTATTGGCCAACGCAAGTAGTTCGCTGCACACCGACATCAGGCATCAAGAATTAATTCAGAAAGAGGGCGATGCGGCTGCAAGTCCTACGCTTTTTGTTTATACACTGCCCAATGTGGCCATTGGCGAGATCTGCATCCGTCATAAGATACAGGGTGAAAACACCTTCTTCATCGAGCCTACCTGCTCGTGGGAGGAGATGGAGCGTTTGGCGCAAATGGCCATGGCCAAAAATGGGCTGACTGCTTGCATCATCGGTTGGTGCGAGCAACTGAAAGAGAATTATCAGGCAAAATTTAAACTTATTATAACTCAAAAGAACTAAGATTTATTCATTATGGAAGATTTAATAAAAAAACTCAAACTCGAATTAATAGAGGCACTGAATCTGGAAGAGGTGACTCCTGAAGATATTGATAATCAAGCTCCCTTATTTTCTGATGAAGGTTTGGGTCTGGACTCGATTGATGCACTCGAAATCACGCTGATCTTGGAGCGCAATTATGGTATCAGAATTGAGAATCCGAACCAAGGAAAGGAGATCTTTTACTCTATTCAGACATTGGCCGATTACATTACGACACACCAAAAATGAAAATATACGTCACCGGTCTAGGCGTGATCACAAGCATCGGACAGGGGGTCTCGGAGAATCTCCGTTCATTGGAGACCTTGCAGCATGGCATGGGGAGCGTTACGCTATTTCCTACGGAGCTGCATGTGCCGGTATCGGAGGTGAAGCTGACCGATGGGGAGCTTAAACGCCAATTGGGGTTACCGCCGGAACGGACCTACACGCGAACGGCTTTATTGGGGTTGGTGGCAGCTCAGGAGGCTGTGACCGATGCCCAAGTCGACTGCTCGTCGCCACGTGTGGGGTTGATCTCGTCGACTTCTGTAGGGGGGATGAACCGCAGTGAAGAGTTTTACAAAGCCTTTCGTTCCAACTCACAGGGTGGGCGATTGAGAGAGGTTGTGGGTCACGATTGTGGGGCAAGCACGGAGTGCATGGCTGCTTATCTAGGGATTAAAGGATTTACCACCACCGTCAGTACGGCTTGTTCATCGGGAGCCAACGCTCTCATTCTGGGAGCACGCCTCATCAAACACGGTTGTCTGGATACAGTGATCGTGGGAGGGACAGATGCGTTGTGCCGATTTACAATGAATGGATTTAATTCGTTGATGATTCTGGATAAAGCGCATTGCCGACCGTTCGATGAGTCTCGCTCTGGCCTGAACTTAGGCGAAGGAGCGGGTTACTTGGTGCTCCAATCGGAACATGCCATGAAGCGAACTCCTTATGCAGAGCTGACGGGTTATGCCAATATCAATGAGGCGTATCACCAAACGGGTAGTTCACCGGAGGGAGACGGACCGTACATGGCCATGAGCCAAGCATTGGCTTCGGCTGGTATCTCTCCATCGGCAGTCGATTACATCAATGTGCATGGCACCGGCACACCGAACAACGACGCCTCGGAGGGGAAAGCCATACAACGGTTGTTTGCCGACTCCGTACCGGCGTTCAGCTCGGTAAAGGCCTTTATCGGTCACACGTTGGGTGCTTCGGAAGGAATCGAAGCGGTCTATTCTGTTGTGGCCTTGCAGCAAGGATTGCGGTTGCCCAATCTGAATTTCCAAACGCCGATAGCTGGCCTTGGACTGGCTCCAGAAACTCTTTTCCGAAGGGGTGTGCCAACCAATCACGTGTTGTCCAACTCATTCGGTTTTGGTGGGAGCAACAGTTCACTACTCTTTTCATCCATAAATGTCTAGATTATGAGACCGATATACATCAATGCCACTGCCTCTATTCATCCGATAGGAAGGAGCGAAGGGGTACCGTTCTTGCAAGCGCATGAACCGGATTACAAAATACGGATCACCAATAGTAATCTACGTCGGCGCATGAGCCGAATTATTCGCATGGGGGTTGCGTGTGGATTGGAGTGTCTTGCTTCTGTTGACCCGGAAGAGATTGATGCCATTATCACTGGAACGGGATTGGGGTGTTTGGCCGATACGGAGAAATTCATGAATGCCATCGTCGACCAAGCAGAGCAGTTATTAAACCCTACTCCCTTTATCCAGTCGACTTTCAACACGATCGGGGCACAACTGGCACTGCTGCTCCAGGTACACGGCTACAACACCACGTACGTCCATCGGGGCATCAGCTTTGAGAGTGCATTGCTCGATGGGATGATGCGCATTGCCGAGGGCGATCGGCAGGTATTGGTGGGAGCGATCGACGAGCTGACTCCGACGAGCTACGCCATACAGCAACGTCTTGGGTTGTTCAGACATTGTCTAGCAGGCGAAGGGTCCAGCTTTTTCTTATTAAGTGGAGAACAAACAGCCAATACGCTAGCAGAAATTAGAGGTATAAAGACGCTCATACAGGAAAACCCGAAAGAAACGGTCGTTGCCCAAACCACCGATTTTTTAGCACACTACCAACTCACACCGGAGGAGATCGGCTGTCTCATCGAAGGAACGCATGCGCTAACAGGCGAGAGTTCCGGACTGCACCAAGCCCTGTTTCCTCAAGCAGAATACGGCACCTTTAAAGAGGAGTGCGGAGAGTTCCCTACTGCAGCAGCTTATGGCTTATTTAAAGCCATAAAGAGGGGGCAACCAACAGCAGCATCGGGGCTTTATACGTTACTCTACAACCGGCACTATGCTAACCAAACGTGGATGCTGATTAAACAAATAGGCTGATGACAGGAGTTACAGTGATTATCGTATTGGGCGGATTAGCTCTCCTCGCCTTTTTGGGGTATGCTTCATACGCCATCGAGGCGCAGGTGTATATGCGCACGTTTTGTCGCAAAAAAACCACGGAAAAGGTTGTGGCACTGACCTTCGACGATGGACCGGATAGCGTGCAAACACCTCAAGTACTGGATCTGCTGCGGAAGTACCAAGTCACTGCGACGTTTTTTTGCATTGGGCATCAAGCTAATAGCCAACCGGAATTGGTCCGGCAAATCGTCCGGGAAGGACATCTCTTGGGGAATCACTCGTATAGCCATGCTTGTACGTTCCCGCTCTATCGGTTACGCCGTATGAAAGAAGACTTAAGGAGCTGCCAACGGCTTTTGGAGGGGATAAGCCAACAGCCTGTGACTCTTTTTCGTCCGCCTTTTGGCGTAACGAACCCAACGATAGCTCAAGCTGTTAAACAACTAGGATATACCTCTATAGGTTGGAACATCAGAAGCTTAGATACACAAATCCTGTTGGCCGACCACGTAGTGGATCGTATCCGTAAACGCCTCAGCCCCGGATCGGTTATTCTATTACACGACCGCCTCCCACACAGTGCCGAGGTGCTTCAAAAAACCCTACAACTACTTCAAGATGAAGGATATGAAGTGGTTTCACTGACCCAATTAATTAACGACAAGATATGAAGACAATTTATCTCTTTCTCACGCTCACTGTAGCGTTTCTAGCACCGATTCAAGCACAAACCATGAAAGAGCTCCACAACCTGGGGGATTTCAACCGAAAGTTATTGGCGGCATCGGCCGCCACCGAAAGCATCGAAAGTAGCTTTACGCAAGTGAAGTTTCTCGATGTACTCAACGAAAGTATTGTCTCTAAAGGGACTTTTTATTTCAAGAAAACCGATAAGATTTGTCTGGATTATCGGAGCCCAATGGCGTATCTGATGGTCATCAACGGTCATAAAATAAAGATTGTGGCCGATGGAAAGAAGAGTCTGATGAACCTCAAATCGAATCAGATGATGAACGAGGTACAGACGATGATGACGGCCTGCATGGTAGGCGATCTGTCGAAAATGTCGGCCAACTATCAGCTACAGTATTTTGAGGATGCGACCCATTACTTGATCAAAATTAAACCATTAAGCAAGGCCGTACAAGCTTACATTAAGCAGATACAGATAAAACTCAATAAAAAAGAGATGTCGGTCGACACACTGCGTATTTCTGAAACGGCCACCAACTACACTGAATATACTTTTTCGAATAAGAAATTCAACACGCTGAAAGATGATCAGAGATTTAATGTGCGCTAGAAATTGGTTGGCTATACTCTTATTATGCACCAGCCTATTGCCTGCTTGTTCGCCGAAAATAAGCCAACCAGTCACGCCATTGCCGCCCATGCTGACGGTGGGGGAAGAGACGCAGAAATACAACCTTCAGCTCGATTTTATGAGACACCACTTCAGTGGGCTACTGGTGGTTCGGCAAACAGCACCTAAGAAGTTCCGTCTACTCGGAACCACCTATTTCGGCTTGAGCTTGTTCGATTTCGAACTGAACCCAACCACCCTTCAAGTGAATAGCTGCATCGAACCTCTTCATAAGAAAAATCTCCTCCGCCTTTTGGAAAGAGATTTTAAAAACATTTTTCTTGGTCATAACGACGTAAGAATGAAAAAGAAAAACGCTACCTTTGAAGAACGTACGGAAGGAAAAGGGTTTGGCAAAGCCACCTACCACTTGTCGGCTTTTACCGATGGAGAGCCACAACAAGTGCGGATCAAACATGGATGGATCGGCTTAAAAATCCAACTCAACCGACTGAATGAACCAACAAACTAATTATGCTATTAAACGATTTTTATACGATTCATCTCCTCAGACAAGTAGAGGAAACACTTTGGGCGACTCATCTCCGACTCAACCCTAAACATCGCCTCTATGAAGGACACTTCCCAGAGGTACCGGTATTGCCGGGCGTCTGCATGCTACAACTGATCAAAGAGAGCAGTGAAGCAATTCTAGACTGCCCACTCACCTACGCCACCATCAAAAGTTGTAAGTTTCTGGCTATGATTAATCCCACAGAGACAACCGACTTGGATTTGCAGATTAAACTCACTCCTTCAAGTGAGGGGTATTACAGCCTAGAGGCTGAAGGCAAAAGCCTCAACAACCCGTTTATCAAACTCAAAGCGACACTCACGACTCGAACCTATGAAATCTGATGTACAGCAACAATGGAACGACCGACTCCATGCGTTGGGAGTCTGTGTCATTATGCCGACCTACAACAATGCAGGCACGGTAGCGCAAGTCATCGCAGAGGTCCGCCAATACACCTCGGATCTGATTGTGATAAACGACGGATCGACCGATGAGACCCCTACCATACTCCATCGTTTGGGAACACTCAATGTCCTACATCACCGCACCAATCAAGGGAAAGGGGCAGCCTTAAAGAACGGATTAGCTTTAGCTAAAGCCGGAGGATACCGCTATGCCATCACCATCGATTCCGATGGACAACACTTTGCTTCCGATATTCCTCGGTTTATAGAAGCCATCGAGCAAGAACCCGATACGCTGCTTGTGGGAGCACGTAACCTCACGGCCGACAACATGCCCGGCAAGAACACCTTTGCCAATAAGTTTTCCAACTTCTGGTATAAACTCGAAACAGGCATCGCACTCGATGATACTCAATCGGGCTACCGACTCTATCCACTCCATGTAATTCAAACCGATGGGTTTTGGTATACCACCAAGTATGAGTTTGAGTTGGAAGCCATCGTTTTTGCCGCTTGGCGCGGAGTCACAGTCAAAAACATTCCGATTCATGTCTACTATCCACCGCAAGAAGAACGGGTGTCACATTTCCGACCGTTGCGCGACTTTACGCGCATCAGTCTTTTAAATACTCTGTTGGTTCTTATCACTTTTTTATGGATTAAGCCGAGAGATCTCTTCAGAAAGTTCACTTGGAACCACTTAAAACGGTCTATCGACACACACGTGATCCATACCAAAGAGTCGAACAGGAAAATCTCTCTAGCTGTGATGCTGGGCATCTTCATGGGCATCGTTCCCATCTGGGGGTATCAGATGCTAGCCACCCTCTTTCTGGCTCATCTTTTCAAACTCAACAAGACGATTGCCATCCTCACAGCCAACATCAGCATTCCACCGATGATCCCCCTCCTACTCTACGGAAGCTACCTCACCGGTTGCAAGGTCTTGGGACAAACGGCCAACCTTCAGCTTGGCAACTTATCGTTGGAAAATGTAACCACTGTTCTGGAGCAATATCTCATCGGAAGCATTATCTTTGCACTAATTTGTAGCAGCGTGGCGGGATTACTCTCCATCAGCCTGCTAGCACTCTGTAGAAAAAAGAAACTATGACGCATTTTTTTATCGGATTATATACCTATTTTGAAAGACATAAAATAACGTTTTATCTCTCTTTAATCGGCAGTGTCATTCTGATGGCATTTTTCGCACGGCAAGTGCGTTTTGAAGAGGATGTCACACGTTTCTTTCCAGACACTAAGGGGTCTGAAAACATGGTCCAAGTGTTCAACAACCTGAACATCAATAACAAAATTGTGGTGATGGTATCGGCCAAAGATTCCACTTCGGAAACAGACGCCGAACACCTCATTGAAGTGGCCGATGGCCTCCAACAAGAGATTGTCAAAGAGGCCCAGCCAACTTTAATCAAAGAGGTTTTCGCCGAAGCCGATAGTCGGCTGATTCAACAAACCACCGATTTCATTTACCAATACCTGCCCCTCTTTCTGACCGAAAGTGATTATGCACGAATGGATAGCCTGCTCACCGAAGAGGCCATCGACTCGGTGATGAAGAAGAATTATACCAACCTCATCTCTCCCACTGGCTTTGCTCTCAAACCCTTTATTCTGAAAGACCCCCTCGGTCTAGGCAGCTCTTCGCTCAAACAACTACAACAGTTTCAGTTGGAAGCCAACTACGACCTCATTAATGACCATATCTTTTCGAAAGATGGCCGAACCCTGTTGATGTTCATCACACCAGTTTACAACACCGGCAACACACAAAAAAACGACGCTTTGGTTAGCCTACTCGAAAACCGCTTCGAGCAGTTGGAAAGCGAACACCCGGATCTGGCTGTCAGCTATTTCGGCGGTCCATCGGTAGGCGTCTATAACGCCCGTCAGATTAAGCAAGATACCATCTTAACCTCTTGCATTGCTCTAGCGGTTATCATGCTCTTCATCTCACTCGTATTCAAACGTAAACGCTCTATACCACTCATTATCACCCCGGTACTTTTCGGAGGATTGTTTGCCCTATTCTTGATCTATTTTATTAAAGGCAACATCTCTGCCATTGCAGTAGGAGCCGGCTCGGCAGTCATGGGGATCGCCTTGAGCTACTCCATACACATGTTGGCACACCAAAACCACGTCTCTTCGATCGAGCAACTCATCAAAGAGCTGGCTTACCCCCTCACCGTGGGAAGCTTCACGACCATCGGTGCCTTTTGGGGACTCACATTCACCAGTTCAGACCTGCTGCGCGACTTCGGACTCTTTGCCTCACTAGCATTGATTGGAACCACCCTCTTTTGCCTGATCTACATGCCCCATTTTCTGAAAGGACAAGCTCATGTCCCTCAAGGTGCAGTCTTGCGATTGATCGAAAAGATAAATGCCTACTCCTTTGAAAGAAACAAATGGTTAGTTGCCGGCTTGATACTCCTGATCCCGATAGGCTTATACACCGCCCAAAAGGTCAAGTTCAACAACGACATGATGACACTCAATTACGAGCCAGATCATCTCAAAAAAGCCGAACAGAAGCTAACCGCTATTTTTGAACAAAAAGAGAAGACTGTCCTCTTCGTAACGGTAGGTAAGAACATGGACGAAGCCACCCAACACTATCGCGAGACCAATGCCTTATTAACCAAGCTGCAAAGCAAAGGTGAAATTAAAGGGATGGCCTCGGCCGGTTATTTCTTGGTTCCGCCACACGTGCAAGAAGAGCGATTGAAGCGTTGGCAAACCTACTGGAATGCCGATAAAAAAGCCTCACTGAACAAGCATCTGCAAACCGCTGCTGCACACTATCATTTCCGAGAAGGAAGCTTCAATGCTTTCTTTCAATGGTTCGATGCGCCATTCCAAACCTTGAATTACCAAAGCGACCAAGCAGGTGTCAGCAGTAAACTCCTGAATGAGTGGCAGACCACCACCGATTCACTCACCATGCTGATTACTCAAGTGCGCTTAAACCAAGCCCTCAAAGAGCAGGTTTATCAACACTTTAAAGAGAACGATGAAGTCGTTGTATTCGACCGAGCCTACTTTGCCAACAAATGGGTCTCATCGATCAACCAAGATTTTTATCTCATCTTATACCTCTCTTCCTTTCTGATATTCTTTGCGCTTTGGATCTCCTACGGCCGCATAGAACTAACCCTTATGAGTTTCCTACCTATGTTTGTAAGTTGGATCATCATTGTGGGGTTAATGGGGTTGTTTCACATCGAATTCAACATTGTGAACATCATTCTATCGACCTTTATCTTCGGAATAGGCGATGATTTTAGTATTTTTATTATGGATGGTTTACAAAACAACTACCGCACCGGCAAGAGAGTGCTCAACTCCCACAAAACGGCCATCTTCTTCTCGGCATTTACCACCGTAGTGGGTATGGGTGCACTCTGTTTTGCCCAACATCCAGCTCTGCAATCCATCTCGTTGATCTCCATCCTAGGTATGATTACGGTGGTACTAGTGGCTTATACCCTACAACCTTTGATCTTCCATTTCTTCATCAGCCGGCCAGCAGCCAAAGGTCTTCCGCCCTACACGCTGATCGGACTGATCCGTACAGCCGGCTTATTCACCTTATTTGTCGTTGGCTGTCTGTTGCTCCGGTTGCTAATCGCCCTGCTCTTTCTCATTCCAATCAGAAAGCGAACGAAAAAGCAGGTCATCTGCAAGCTGATTCAGCTCACTTGTAAAAGCATCTTATACATCGCTACTTTTGTGAAGAAAGAGACCATCAATGAAGCCCAAGAACGGTTCCAGAAGCCAGCTATCTTGGTAGCCAACCACCAATCGTTTATCGATATTCTTGTGTTGCTCTCTTTGACTCCGAAGCTCGTTATGATCACCAACCGTTGGGTCTGGAACTCTCCGGTATTTGGCGCCATCATTCGCTACGTCGACTTCTATCCGGTCGATGAAGGCTACGAACATTCTGTGGAACGCATGCAGGAGAAAGTCAACGAAGGTTACTCCATCGCTGTCTTTCCTGAAGGCACACGCACCTACGACGGTAAGATGAAGCGGTTTCATAAAGGAGCCTTCTACTTGGCAGAAACGCTACAACTCGATATCATCCCGGTGCTTTTTTATGGCAATGGGGCTATTATCTCGAAAGCTCAGCCTTTTAATGTCCGCAAAGGACTAATTTATACCCAAATACTGCCACGTATCTCTTACCAGGATGCGACCTATGGACGTACTTATCAAGAACGAACCAAACACGTTTCGGCCTTAATGAAGAGAACATATGCGGAAATCTGTGCCACCAAGAACAACACCGATAACCCATCGTTCTACGAATCATTGGTTCAGAACTATATCTACAAAGGCCCCGTACTAGAGTGGTACATCCGCATCAAAGTTAAGATGGAAGATAATTATAAGTTTTTCGATGCACTCATTCCTCGCCAAGGAGAGATTACCGATATCGGTTGCGGCTATGGCCCACTCTGTTATATGCTTGCACTCTTATCGGAAAAACGATTAATCAACGGCATCGATTACGATGAAGATAAAATAGCAGTAGCCCAACACGGTTGGCTACGCAACGAGCGTATCCGTTTCACCTGTGCCGATGCCATGACTTGCTCTTTGCCGGAAAGTGATGTTTTCATTTTGAACGATATCCTGCATTACATCAGCCATGAAGAGCAACGGTTGTTGCTTCTCAAATGTAGTCGTCACCTCCGACCGGGAGGGATGATCATCGTGCGAGATGGGAATACAACAAATAAAAAGAAACACCGACTGACACGCTTCACCGAGTGGCTGTCGACCCGTATCGTCAACTTCAACAAAACCACCGTGCAACTCTGCTTTACCTCAGAAAAACAGATCCAAGCAGTGGCGAAAGAGTGCCGGATGAGCGTGGAAAGTAGCGCGAATGATAGATACACCTCTAATACAATTTATATTTTCAGACCATTACATCAAAACAATGAGTAAATACGATATTATTATAATAGGTAGCGGATTAGGTGGACTAGAGTGTGCTGCCATCTTGAGCAAAGAGGGATACAACGTCTGTGTCCTAGAGAAAAGCCCTCTTTTTGGTGGTTGTTTCCAGACCTATCAACGCCGCGGACATCGGCTAGACACGGGCATCCATTATATTGGAAGCTTGGACGAAGGACAGATCATGAATCAGTATTTTCGCTATTTCGGTATCATGGATAAATTGGCCATCAAACGCTTAGACGAAGAGGCGTTCGACCGAATCTATTTCAAAGAGCGATATTATGACTTTGCCATGAACTACGATACTTTTGTTGAAACGCTTTGCAAAGAGTTTCCTCAAGAGCGAGATCATCTCAAAAGGTACACGGAAGAGATACGGAAAGTGGGGCAACTCATTAGCATAGAGCACTTACAAAAAGGGCTCATCTCGCAAAATGGCATGGATTATTTCAACACATCTGCCTCCGGATTCATTCAAGAGATAACCCCAAATTCTAACTTGCAACAAATTTTAGCAGGATCGTCCTTGCTCTATGGGGGCATAAAAGATAAATCAACGTTTTATGAACATGCCATGATAACCAACTCGTACATGGAAGGTGCCTACCGGTTTATCGATGGGAGTATGCAGGTAAGTGACGAACTCATTAAACTAATCAGAGCCAACGGAGGAACTGTCTTGAATAACAAGGAGGTGACCCGCATCGTGGTCCAAGATGAGAAGGTCACAGCAGTCGAAGTCAATCAGGAGGAGCGCTTCGAGAGTGATTATATTATCTCCAACATCCACCCACAAGTCACCTTGAAATTGCTGGATAAAAATAGATCCATCAGACCGGCCTACGCTTCACGCATCAATGGCTTAGAAAACAGCTATGGCGTCTTTACAACCTACCTCACCATGAAAAAGGAGTCTTGTCCTTATCTTAATCACAACATCTATTTACACCAATACGAAGATGTTTGGTACGATAAAAGTCGCCAAATAGGGCCAATCCCGAGCTGCATGATCTCCATGCAAGCCTCATCTACTCACCCTCAATACACCGATGTGGTCTCTATCTTAACCCCGATGTATATCGATGAAGTGGCCGAATGGGCGCATAGCACCCCCGAAAAACGAGGCGACTCCTACCGACTTTTTAAAGAGAAAAAAGCCGAAGAGATACTCCGGTTCATACGCCAATGCGGCATCAATTTCGACTCCTCCATAGAGCAAATTTATACCACGACACCACTTAGTTACCGCGATTATACTGGCACTGTGGATGGATCGGCTTACGGTATTCTGAAAGATTATCAATATCCACAAGCTGGGTTTGTATCGACACGTACTAAGCTAAAAAACCTCTTCCTCACCGGACAAAACATGAATGTACACGGTGCACTGGGGGTTACATTAACCGCCATGCTCACTTGCTCTGAATTTGTAGGACAAGCGTATTTGGCTAAAAAAATAGGTTATGCATAAATCAATCCAACGCTTCATAAAGTACACTCTATGGGGAGTGGGCGGTATACTTCTCCTACTCGTGGCGGGACTCTTGGCTCTTTACTTCTCGGCCGATATGCAAACGCCGCACCATACGTTCAGTGCAACAGCACAGGTCGTGACAACCGACAGTTTGCGGACGTATGCAGGTAATTACTTACGCCATAGCACCAGCGGATTATGGGAGATGAAGGTGCATGGAGACGCTTTCGAACGGGGAGAAGCCATCGGCAAACTCTCGCAAGATTTACTGTATCACCAAGAGAAAGTCTTTGTCGACCAGATCAGAACGCTCATCCCTTCGGAAAACTATCTAAGTTTCTTACGCCACTTTATCATTCTTTTCAACCGCAACCTCGGTGAGAATGTACCGGAAGAGTACCGGAATGAGATCTACGGGATCGCCCAATCGTGCACACACGACTACGATTTTATAGGCACGCCTTATGAACGGCAACTCAACTACCACTCGGCACACGACTTGGGACATGCCATGCAAGACTATATGTTGGTTGGATGCAGCTCGTTTGCCTGCTGGGGAAATGAAACAGCCGATTCGACGCTACTCATCGGACGCAACTTCGACTTCTACATCAGTGACGCCTTTGCCCGTGATAAACTGGTGGCATTCTATACCCCCGAAAAAGGGTATCGCTTCGCTTCTGTAGGCTGGGCAGGCATGATCGGCGTGCTCTCGGGAATGAATGAAACTGGACTGACAGTGACAATTAATGCAGCCAAATCGGATATGCCAACGGCCTCGGCTACCCCCATCTCTATCTTAACTCGAGAAATACTACAATACGCCTCAACCATTGAGGAGGCATACGCCATTGCTCAGAAACGACGCACATTCGTTTCGGAATCGATCTTAATCGGTTCGGCCAAAGAGGGACGAGCTGCCATCATAGAGAAGTCGCCCGAAAAGATTGCTCTCTTCACTGGCAAAGGACATCGGCTCATCTGTACCAACCATTATCAGTCGGATACATTCAAAACGGATGAACGGAACATCGAGAACATAGCAACGTCTGATAGCCCTTACCGCTTTGCCCGCTTGCAGGAGCTACTGCAACAGCACCAACCACTGACTCCACGCAAAGCCGCCACGATCTTACGTGATTATAAAGGCTTGCACAATGTTCCACTCGGACTCACCAACGAGATGGCACTGAACCAATTTATTGCCCACCATTCGGTCATCTTCCAACCGGAAAAGCGGTTGATGTGGGTCTCCACCTCGCCTTGGCAATGTGGTGCCTATGTGGCTTACGACTTAAACCAAATATTCTGCGATTCGGTCGACTTCCAGACAGAAATTGCCACTGCTTCAGAAATGATTCCCGCCGATGCGTTTCTGCATGAACCGGCCTACCGCCAAGTGATAGCTTATAGAAAAATGGTACCACTCATACATGAGGCCATCAACAAGCAAATCCCATTGAGTGAGGCTTCTTTAAAAGCCTTTAAGCAATGTAATCCGACTTATTACCACACGCATGAACTGCTAGGTGATTATCATAACGCTTTAAAACAACGAGAAGCTGCGGTGAACTGCTGGCAGAAAGCTCTGACGCTTCCCATTCCAAAACAGAACGAAAAGAATCGTATACAACAAAAAATAACTCAGTAAAATGAAAAAGAATCCGGACATTCAGTTCCGTTCGGCAACAGAAATTAAGGCTTATCAAGAGAGTCGTCTGACCGAAGAGTTGGCTTACCTGCAAGCGCATTCGCCATTCTATCAACAGATGTTCAAAGAGCATCAGATCGACTTAACGGCCATCAAGACCATAGAAGACCTGCAACACATTCCCGTTACGACAAAAACAGATTTGCAACTCCACAATGAGGCGTTTATTTGTGTTGACCGAGAGGAAATTATCGATTATGTCACTACCTCAGGTACCTTGGGCGATCCTGTCACGTTTGTTCTGACTTCCGAAGATCTAGATCGATTGGCTTACAATGAGTATCTCTCATTCACCACTGCTGGTTGTACCAAACATGATATCCTGCAACTGATGACCACCATCGACCGCCGTTTTATGGCCGGCCTGGCTTACTACTTGGGAGCCCGTGAACTTGGCATGGGGGTAGCCCGTGTAGGCAACGGCATTCCTGAACTACAATGGGATACCATCCGCCGCATCCATCCCACATGTGGCATGGTGGTGCCATCGTTCCTGATTAAACTGATTGAGTTTGCCGAAAAAAACAACATCGATTATAATCGCGCCTCGATGCAGAAGTGCATCTGTATCGGCGAAGGCCTTCGCAACCAAGACTTTTCCTTAAACACCCTCGGCAAACGCATTCAAGAGAAATGGAGCAATCTCCAACTCTACTCCACATATGCCTCGACCGAAATGCAATCGTCGTTCACCGAATGTGAAGTCTGCCAAGGTGGGCACCTACAGCCTGAACTGATTATTGTAGAGTTTCTCGACGATAATAACCAACCGGTAAAAGCAGGCGAAGCGGGCGAAGTGACCATCACCACACTGGGGGTGAAAGGCATGCCGTTACTCCGATTCAAGACTGGCGACATCTGTTACCACTATACTGAGCCGTGCGCCTGTGGACGCCACACCATGCGTTTAAGCTCTATTCTGGGAAGAAAAGGACAGATGATTAAGTATAAAGGAACCACCCTCTATCCACCAGCGTTGTTCGACATCTTGGACAACATTCCCAATGTCAAGAACTACGTTATCGAGGTCTATACCAATGAAATTGGGACCGATGAAATACTGATCCGGGTAGGAAGCGAAGAGCGTAGCGAAGCCTTTTCGAAAGAGATCAAAGACCTGTTCCGTTCTAAAGTACGTGTAGCACCGACCATTCAGTTTGAATCGGCCGACTACATTGCTAAAATACAAATGCCGCCAATGAGTAGAAAAGCTATCAAATTTATTGATTTACGCTAAGTTATTAATATATTTGAGCACGAATAATTAACCACTAACTTTTAACAAAAAACATCTAACATGAAAAAGTTACTTGTACTTTTCTTTCTTGCCACAAGCCTAGTGTGCTTCGGACAAGGCAAAAATTCTCTGAACGACATCTCGTCAGTAAAATTCTATGGCATAGACTTTTCGAAAGCAAAAGTCTATGGCGCAGCCGAAACGGAACTACAATTCCGCAATGCGTTCGATGAGATTAACAAACTATTCATCAGTGAACCCAAAAAGTTCAACATTCAGAAACACACCGGACTAGAAGTAACGGAGATCTCTTTGGATGCAGTCAATGAACTCAACAAGAAAATAAATCTTGAGGAGCTTAAAACAACCAATAAGAACTATATCCTCAGCGAGGAACAAATAGCAGAAGCGATAAAAACACTTCCCGTGGCTTCAACACCCGGTACTGGATTGGTCATCTTAGGCATGCTCTTAGACAAAGCATCGAACAGCGGCTGTTACCAGTTTGTAATTTTCGATACCCAGTCTAAAGCCATCATCAACCAATGGACAGCCAACGGAAAAGCTGGTGGTTTCGGTTTACGTAATTTCTGGGCAGCCTCTGTTTACAAAGCACTGAAAAAATAAAACGTTAAAAAACGTCGGACAATTATAAAAGGGGATGTATCCAAATGATACACCCCCTTTTAATTTATCAAAGTCCGTAACCCTTTAACGGACCCCCTATAAGAATCAAATAGTTCTACTTGATTTCTAAAGGTTTACCCAAATCCATGAATTTAAGAGAAGAAGATCCTCCGTTGGCCAATCCATCTAGATCATGTCCTGAAGCATCCTTGATATAGAACTTACCATCCTTCTCAAATTGATCAGCACCATTCAGTTTATAATAAGCAGAAAGACCTTCTGATGTAGGATCAACACTCAGCATATTCTGTTTGATTTGATTTTCTGTTCGAGAGGTATTCCACAATCTGACTTCACTCATATAGCCATTGAAAGGACGTTCACCCCACATAAATCCTGCCACTTTTCCTATAAAGAAGCCTCCACCAGAACGTGAAAGATCAAAACCTGGAGTATCCCAATTCGATTCTGCAGCTTTCGTTCCATTGATATAGATAACAGACTTTCCTGAAGGTTGATCGTAAGAGAACGCCACGTGATACCACTTGCCTTTTTCAAATGCTTGAGTAGAGTGGAACATTTTGCTGCCGGAAATCTCTAACCAGTCGTTATGTCCCCCTGGCAAAGCTAAATCACCAATACGCAAGATCAACACCCCTTCACTACCCATAATGGTATTGTTACTTCCAAGATAATCAATGTAGATTAAAGCTTCATAAGTCACAGATTTGAAGAGGTTAGTTGTCGGTATAGGAATCTTAATATAATTACTTCTAAATTGACAGACTTTCATAATCCGTACCGGCTTACTAATAATCAAATAGGAGATATCCGTTCCTTTAATGACCGGCAAAGAAGCCGACTGAACACGTACCGGTAAAAGATAAGATTTCCCCTCTTTTACTTGATCGAGATTAGACAACTGCAAAGATGTTTTCTCAGCATACACCTCTCCCCCTTGAATAGTCGAAACATCACTACTCATCGCCACATTAGTGGCGTCGAATATCTCATAATTGGTTCCATTTTTCTTGTTGTATTCATCAACAAGACTTGCATCAGCTATCTCATAAGAAACCTTTACCGGAGAAGCACAAAGAGTAGACACCCTCGATTGTAAATCATACGACATAACATCTTGGTCCCCAATTGAAATCCTAGCCTCTTTATTTTCAAAATAGACTTTAGACTCCAGCAACTTGCTTTCACTATCATTGCAACTGCTCAATAAGAGAGCAATGACGCAAAACGCTAAATATTTCAATAAATGTGTATTCATATCTTTAAGATTTTCCATTCTTATTATTAAGTTTCATCTATTCTTTAGGTTTAGCTTTCCATTCATTAAAAACCTGCTGATTAATCTGTATCGCTTGACGCAACCACTTATAATCAGGAGCATTTTCATAGTCATTTTCAAAGCGATAAGCTCCGACACCCCCCTTATAGCCATCTGTAGGCATACAAGCAGCTTGTCTCAACAAATAGCCACCATTTGTAGCATACGATTCAAAATTCTCTGTAATAATTACTTTTTCAGGTTTATTTCCCGGTGCAGAAAAACTTGGATTCGGTCGGCCATACGTCTGCTTAATCCAGAAGTCAACGTAATCATTTAGTTCTGCAGGCAGATAACTAATCTCCCCATCGATACAAAGCAACTTATGCCCTTTACCTTCCGGATCACTTTTAGGACCAATGTATTTCCCCATCTCTTTGATAAGGAACACAATCGTTTGGCTATTTAAAGTTCCATCAGAGTCATTAAAGCCAGCACCCGGCTCCCAGTCAATATCAAATCCATCCCAATCATTCACCACCAAGAAATCACAAAGCGCTTTAGCAAAGTTAGACAATGCGGCCTGCAGATTCTCTTGATTCTTAAGATCACGAGAAGTAAATCCCCAGAAATCCCAACGCACATGCTTTCTCTCCTCATTAAGTTTCGAATCAGACCATCCCTCTTCTTTCGCTTTTTTCTCTATTTCAGCGTAAATAGAAACCGGTGTTCTTCCCTTTCCTAAATGCGAAAGCAAACTAACTTCCAACAATTTGATCCCTTTGACCTTCTGCGCAAACTCTTTGTCCTTCTTCTGCGCTTCAGTGATGCTAAATCTGTCGGGAGCTCCACTCCACATCGATATAATATCCATACTATCTGGAACAGATGATAAATACCCTTTTCGCATTACGCCAGATGGAGCCCAACCAGAAAACCATCCAAATGAAACAGGGCGACCATAATTATTAGCTGTTTTTTTCCATGCCCGTAAGTTCGCATAATACGCTTCACTTTTCCCATTTTCCATGGTATTATAGCCACCGATATGCTCTACCTCGATGTTCTCCACGTCCACACAAGACGTTGCCATCATGCCTGCTAATGGAATAATATATAATAATTTCTTTAACGCTTTCATGTTTTTCTTTTTATAATAAACTTTTTACACCAGTTATCACTTACAGTCCCACCACAAATGAGTAGAAGATTTATCTTCACCACCTTGACCATTATTGAACAACTTTAAAGCGGCTGCATAAATAGCTTTACCCTCTTCTGTCTGATAAAAACTTGTTGGATAAATCATCCGGCGAATACCACTTTCTTTGGTTGCCCCTTGAGAAGATCCTCTGTTTACCATGACAGAATTTAACTTCGGATACCCAGTTCTTCTCCACTCAGTCCAAGCCTCCTGCCCATTAGGATACAAAGCAATCCATTTCTGAATCATAATTTTCTCCAATTTTTCTTCTGAGCTACCTTCAAATTTAGCAGTAGCCGTAGTAGGAGCAGCAAAACTACAAGAATAAGATCCTGCAACCTCATGTTTTACAGGCACTTTAGTCGAGTTCAAATAAGCATCTACAGGAGCGACTACCCCATTCTCTTGAAACGACATCTCTATCCCTTGTTTATAAAGAGCCTCAGCACTACCAAAAACATCAGGCCATACCAATGCGGCTTCAGCACGTAAGAAATAGACCTCAGAAGCACGCATCCAATAAGTTGGCGTGCTACTAGCGATATTCGGTTTTGAGAACAACTTATACGCCTCATTTTGTCCATATGTATGTCCAGCAGGAACCGCTTGATACTGTTTGCCATCATAAGCCAGCTGACCTAATTTTGAAGTCGCATCTACCGGTTTAAAATAAGCACCCAAACGCGGGTCTTCATAACCCATTAAATAAGAAAACATCGATGATCCCATACGTGTTTCATTGTATTGCTCAGACAGCCATTCAATGTTGTTACGGAAAACCATGCCAGCCCCCATACCCATTTGGGCGACTTCATCTTTTGCTGTCATAACGCCAATGCTATGTTTAACAGCTTGCGTAGCATATTTTTTAGCCATTTCTTCGTCGGCAAAACGCACACGCACAGCCAAACGCAGCATCAACGAATTAGCATACTTGACCCATTTCTTTGTGTCACCGCCATAAACGGCATCGTAATCGGTCATTACCGCTACCCCATTTTCTGCTTTTTTGGTAAGAATCTCAATCGCATTTGTCAGATCTCCGAACATGCTAGCATACACCTCTTTCTCTTGATCAAAAGGTATATTCATGCTCGCATCAGCAGCATGCGAATAAGGCATCGGGCCGAAAGTTTCCAAGGTTTTATGCCAAACCGATATTTTTAATATCTGTGCCAAAGCAAAAACCTCAGGCGTATTATTTTTTTCAGAAGAAGCTTTCAATTTCTTCCAAGAATCGAGCACATTCGTATAAGAGTGCGTATATGTACTTGAGATCCAACCATCCATTAAGAAGAAACTCGTATTGTTATTACCGCCATTCCATGAATTGTTTTGACCAAAGAAACCGCTCCAGCTATCAGCCGAAAGGTGATAAGCAATCTGATATTGATTAACCACATCTGTACCATCAGCTTGCGTACCTACCGGTGAAACCGTCTTTTCCATGGCCGTAATTAAACCGCCAACAGCCACACCATCTCTTACACCCTCCTTTTCGGTCATCTCAAACGGATTCGTATTGATATCTTCATAATCACATGATATCAAGAGCGACAAAGCGCATACACCTACAAAAAGTTTATATTGATTTATCTTTTTCATGGTCTATTATAATTTGAATTTAACACCAAAACCCAAGCTACGTACACTTGGTTGCATAAAGTAATCATTACCTTGGCCATAAGTACTGGTAGAAGGAGTTAATTCCGGATCAAACGGAGCTTTGCAGTACAGCATCCAAGGATTATTTGCAATAAATGAGACGGTTACATTTTTAAGAACATTGTGGAACCACAGATCAGGCAAAGCATAACTGAATGTCAGCTCTTGCAAACGAATATTGGTTGCATTATAAACATAATAGCCCGAAGTCTCATAATTTCCAGTACCAATCATTTGGTAATAAGTCTTAGAGTCAACTCTGCCCTGCCCTTTCAACAAGGTTCCTCCGGCATCCCGATCGGCGGCCGAACGTTTAGATACTCCAAATTGGTCAAGCAACGCCTCAGTAGAAGAAGTTACCACACCACCAAAGCGACCATTAATCAAGAAACTAAGGCCAAATCCTTTATACGATAAAGCATTATTCCACCCCATATTAAAATCAGGAGATGTTTTTCCTAAATAGACAGGCTCCCCTCTTTCCAAGCCAAATGAACCATCACTTTTTACTTCGACAAAGCCCAAATGGTCTTTTTTGAAGAAAGTCGTTGCGTATATATCATGAATACTTCCACCCTCTTTCAAAATAATACGTCCCTTATCTTTCATGACTTCAGGAATATTTATTGGCATTTCCATCAAATCGGTATGATAGTTTTTCACCATCTCTTTAATTTTATTGACATTGCGTGAAAAAGTCAATGTAGAAGATAAAGCCAACCCATTTCTCAATTTGTCAGTATAGCCTAAAGAAGCCTCCCAACCATAATTCTCCACATCACCGGCTTGCAAATAGATTCTTTTATAACCGGTAAACTCAGGAAGATCACCTAAGAATGTTTGATTATTGGTATTAGAGTGATAATAAGTAACCTCAGCGTTCAGTTTTCTACATAAACGTAAGCTTACCCCAAATTCATAAGAATTAGTACGCTCTGGTTTAAAATCAGTAAACGGATAAATACCTGTTGGGTTAAGAGATCCGCCAATGATAGGGGTGGTCACTGTTCGAGGAGTCAATCCCGAACGAGAAATAGGAGCACCTACTTTCGTATAAGAACCGCGAACTTTCAAATAAGAGATAAATTCAGGCAACTGAACCATTTCAGAGACAACACCAGACAACCCTACGGAAGGATAAAAGAATGATTCATCTTTGGTATTAACCAACCGAGAATTCCAGTCATTACGCCCTGTCAAAGTTAAATAAAGCATGCTTTTCCAACCCAATTCTAGATTACCAAAAAGAGCATGATTTCTCACACGGCTATCGCCACCTTCTTCCGAAATAAGACCATTGGCCGGATCAATATTGGTCGCAGAGAATTTATTCGTTACGCCCAACAAGGTCCCTTTATAGCCTCTTTCCAAAGCCCAATAATTAGAATAGTTCCAACCAACGTTAGCAGCAAGGCTGAAATCGTTGATATTTTTGTTGACATTCACCATAAAGTCGGCATATTCTTGGCGGTCACTATAATTGCTATATCCGTAGTGCCCCTTCTTTCCCTCTGCAAATTTTTGATCAGAAGAGGCAAAAATCTTGCGTTCAAACCTGACGTTTGTATCGTCCATTCTATAACGTGCAGCAACATTCAACCAATCTGTAATCTTATAAGTCAGCCCCACATTAAACATGTAGCGACTCTTTTCGTTGGTAGCCACATTACGATAAGCTGTCCAATACGGATTCTGAGAAGCATAAGTTTGCTCTGAAATGGGCCAATATTGCACAGGAATATTACGGTTAGCGTCGTACCGTTCAAACGTCTTGATTTCATCAAAGCTCTCTCCTCTAGGGTATAAATAAGCTGCCATCACAGGATTCCAATATTGTCCTTGCGAAACCATATTCTTATCTTGTTGCTTCACATAAGAAGCCCCTAAATCAAGAACTAGCTTATCATTCAAAAATGTAGCAGTATTACGGATCGTAAAGTTATAACGATCATAAGTGTTATTAGGAACAATACCACTGGAATTCGTCGATGAAATAGAAGCAAATGTTTGGTTTTGCTTTGTACCAGTGGTTAGAGTCAATGAATTAATTAGATTAACCCCGGTATTAAAGAAATCATGTTTGGGATCATAATCAGATGGTTTAGCCATTTTTTCGCCCCAACTGCTATACATATCTTTCTTATTTCCGTAAGTATTCTGGAACTCAGGAGTCATGTATGCTTTGCTAAATTCACTAGAAGAAGAATATTGAACGGAGAGTTTCCCTTCTTTTCCTTTTTTAGTTGTAATCAAGACAACACCATTGGCAGCACTACTACCATAAAGTGCAGCTGCTGAAGGACCACTCAAGACCGAAATACTTTCAACGTCTTCCGGGTTAAAATCGGCAATACCTTCAGTACCAGCCTTACCTTCACCCATAATTCCGCTATCCGTCTTTCCCATATTGGTATTAAACAAAGGAATACCATCTACCACATACAAGGCATTGTTATCACCTTCGATAGATTTGCTTCCCCGCATAATTACCCGTGTAGCACCACCAACTCCACTTGCGCTTTTGTTAATGTTAACACCTGCTATCTTTCCGTTTAAAGAGTTTACAAAGTTTGCGTCTTTCACAGTAGTCAATTCATCCCCTTTAATCTGTTGGACATTATATGACAAAGCTTTCTCAGCCCGTTTTATACCTAATGCCGTCACCACCACCTCGTCGAGCACCTTCGCATCTTGTTTCAAAACAATGAGATAAGACTCTTGTTTAGAGACAGGTACAACTTGAGTAGTGTATCCGATATAAGAAACCTGTAAAGAAGCGTCTGAATGAGCATTTATCGCAAAATTACCATCTAAATCTGTGATAGTACCCGATGCACTTCCTCCAACAGAGATATTTACGCCGATGAGTGGTTCACCACTTTCATCAGTTACTTTTCCTTTTATCTTCTTTGATGTTTGTTGTCCAACGACCGTTTTTTTCTTCGTAATCACCACGTAATTATCATGGATCTGATACACGAATCCGGTCCCTTTTAAGATCACATCAAGAGCAACAGAGAGAGAGTTTTTTTGTAGATTTAAACCAGAAACAACTTTTCCTGATAACTCTGAATCGCTATAATTGATAGACATTTTCGACTGTTTTTCAACAGCTTTAAGAGCATCAACAACCGTCATTTTCTTTTGTTGAATAGTTATTGTTTCATTAGTTTGAGCAAGTATCTGAACTTGCACAAATAATAATAGTCCTAAAAAAGAGAGAAAGACTCGCTTTCGATCTATTTGTTCTGCTATTTTTTTGTAGATTTGCAGCATCTTTTAGTATTAGTTAATTGGTTATTATTCAAGGAACTTTTTGGAATAGCGTCCATAAACGCTAATGTTAAAAGACTATGATTTCATATCCGGAGGGAACTGGCCTTCCTTCCGGGTACTTTTTTCCATTAGATATAAGTTTTTTATATTTTACAATCCGTTTTTATCTTTATTCTCTATATAGCAATTATTTCCCTCTATGTTATATTTCAAATCTCCAGCTACTTGTGCTATAATAGCCATGACCTCTTTTAAAGTGGTTTTATTATGAAATTTAAAGCTGTATGTTTTATCTGTCAAGCTATGCAGACTATATATAAATCGATAAGGGAACTTGCGCTCCATCACCATCAATATATCCTCCAATTTCATGTTACTGAAGACTAACTCACCTCTTTGCCATGCCGTAACATCCTCCATTTCAGGTTTCTGTAGATTATTGGCTTTAGTGTACTTATCGTAGATTAATTGCTCATTCGGACACAAAATAACATGAGACTTCAAATCATTAAATTCCACATTCACGCTTCCCTCTATAAGGGTTGCAACCAGCTCATTATTATCCGGATAAGCTTTAACATTAAACTTAGTCCCTAAAGCAGTCACTTGAAAGTCATTCGCTTTGACGATAAAAGGATGCTTTTTATCCGGTTTTACTTTAAAATTAGCCTCTCCAATCAAATAAACACTTCTTGTTTTGCCTCTAAATGCTTTTGGGTATAACAATGTACTTTTTGAATTTAGTAGCACCACCGTCCCATCGGACAGTGTTAGTTGCCCCGTTTCGGCCACTGGTATATAAGATTCAATCAAACTATCTTCTCCTTTATCCTGCATCAATAAATAGATTGAAACAGTTGACACAGCCAACAACAACGTTGCCGCAACCTTCCAGATGAGTAATTTCGACCGACGATTAGAAGAGACAAGTGGTCTGCCTATATTCATTTGCATGCGTTCTATCGATTGCTGCATGCCTTTAGGCACGTCTTGTTCCGCTGCTTGTTTCCATAATCGATAAAGCGCCTCATTCTTTTCATCCGCATGTTCTTCATCGGCCAGCCAACTATGCACTTTTTCTTGCACATCAGTGGAGTATTCATGACGTCCGAATAGCTCTAGAATTTGTTGAATATAGTTTTTCATCACTGCCTTTTTATTTTCGCTTATACGTTAAATACAACCACCTCTCAAAGACTACTTAAAATTTTATAAAAAAAAGAAGAACGAATAAAAGAATTTTCTTTAGTTCTATTAAAGCCAGATAAATCTGATGTTCTACCGTACGAATAGAAACCCCTAATTTTTCGGCTATGTCTTTATGGCTTAACCCCTTGAATCGACTTAATTCAAAAATCTGCCTCCTGCGTTTAGGCATTCTATCTAAAGTCAGATGAACAAGCATCAACAGATCCTTATAATACATATTGGTAAGCACATCCTCTTGCCCTGTCAGCTCATAAAGAATCTCTTTATCCAAAGACTCTTCTCTATAATCTTGCTCTATTCGTTGGTGTTTAAAAATATTCAGAATCATGTTGCGTGTCATGATAAAGAGGTAATTATCCATATCATTATTGTGATCCAGCCAAAGCGCTGGCTGTTGCCAAAGCTTAAAAAAAACATCTTGAGCTACATCTTCTGATTCAAACTCTGATTTAAGTAGCATTAAAGCGAAGTTCTTAACCTTAGGGAAATTCGAATTAAAAAAACTTCGAAACTTTATTTCAATATCATCGTTCTCCATTTCTTGAGTCTTTTTTAGATTTACAGAGTGAACAAACTATTCATTGTGTATAAGGCACAAGCAACAAGTTTATTTACCAAATCAAGCAAATGCATATTTACCATAACAATAGACTAAAAAGCAACTATGCAAACGGCGGCAAAATTACATAATATATTGCCAACAACAAGACATTTATACAAAATAGAATTCATAAAAAAAAGGTTCGTCCGTTAAAGCTCTTGATGTGATAGCGTGTCTTTAGCAAAGTAATACCAGCCTAGTAGGTAAGGTAAACCTTTTATTATTGAAAGGCATGATCACTTCATCTCACCTAAGTTGGATCAAAGAGAAGTTACCAATAACTCGCACCATTTGTTATCATGACGTCAATCCGTAACCAATACTCTTTCTACAAGAGAGTCCTCTTTCCTGTCTGTTTTTTATTACTGATACCTAACACAGAACTTGCAGCTATACATCATTATACCAAGAAGGGAGGTAATTACAGACAGTTGAACAAGCAATTATTTAATGATACTCTAACTGACTTTAATGCTGCTTCATCAGAGTTAATAAGTAAAGGATTAGATAAGTTGCCGATATTTGAAGGTACAGTTTATAGGGGAAGTATAATGAAAAAGAAGTTATTTGATGAACTATATTTAGGTAATGACGTTACACATAATATATTCACGTCTTCTACAGCAGATCAAAAAGTTGCGAAAGGACATTTTGCAGATTACAGAATATCTAAAAAAAGTGAAATAAAGGTATTATTCGAGATAAAGAGTAAAAAAGGTCGCAATATATCATCTATTTCAGAATTTAATGGTAAATTTGATAGTGAAGATCAAAAGGAGGTTTTGTTTGATAAAGGAACTAGATTTAATGTACTATCGGTAAATGATAAAGATGGTTATAAAATAGTTAAATTAGAAGAGATATGAAATATACGTTTAAAAAGACAGGCCATTATCTAATTGACGAGGATGGAGATAAAGTCTACGAATACTTTTTTTATTTCGAAGATGGTGTGGAATTTACATATTACATGTATGAAGATCCTAATCCTGAAAGTGAAGAATCTATTCAAAACAAATATCGGGGTGAACGTGAGGGTAGTTGTCACGCCGGGATGACTTGTGAGCAACAAGCCGATTGGTATAGACGAAGTTTAGGATTGGAATATCATTAATAGATCTATTTATCACAGAAAGCCTTTAGTATTACTAGAGGCTTTTTTATGCTAGGCAACTCAGGAATGGGTTGCCTTTTTTTGTCGGTAAAAATGCGTCAGATATATATTTTAAGAGAAAAGTAATTATGACTCTGAATCCAACTAGGAGAAATAAAATTTGCTTAGAACATTGTTTTTCGATACTTGCCAGTAAGGTATTGAATTTCATTCTATTTTTTTAGTTACGTTATCGCAAAAAGTACTGAATCCCCCTCTCATAAAGCAGTGACGAATTTAAGATAAAGTAAAAAAAGAGATGAACATTCCAGCAGAGAAAGTTGTTATTAAAAAATGGAAGATCATTTGTCTTAACTGCCCAAAAAGCAAAGCAATCTAATACCACTATAGAAACACAATTAAATTGCCATAAGACCATCTCCTATTTTCTACTTTTTATATTTGTTTGAAAGGAATTAAATATGTATTCATTATAACAATGGTTCGTTATAAAATTATATAGTTTAAGATATTCATGCTGTCCTATAGGTAGCTATATCAATTAGTTCTTTGACAAGCTTAGCATTTATCTT
>RZZX01000279.1 GCA_009929715.1 Bacteroidia bacterium | reverse complement strand
TTTGTCGTCCATTTCGTGAGTGGCTTTTACTAGCGTTTGCCCATATCTTTGGTGCAAGTGGCGGTCATGAAGCAAGACATTGAGCATTCTCCAACTTTCATCTTTAGCTTTGAAGCCATTGACTACACCAATGTTTCCGCTTTTTAGTGAACCGTATGAACGTGTCACTTGCTTAGTGATTTTCTTAGTATCAAACTTAACAGGATAACGTGAGAAATCTCCACCCAATGAACTTTTATAACTGCGTTTTACTGTGTTCTGATTAGAGTTGAAACTATCAACCATTTCTAACCAGACTTTCTTAAGTTGTTTCTCTGTAAATTTTTCTAATCCTGTGACTTGCTTGGTGGTTGCCATAATTCTACCTCCACATGCTCCGCTTTGTTTAACTCGTCCGCGGTTGTTTTCTTCTTCTCTTTAGGTGTCAACGCTGAAATTAACTTAAGCGTCCACCCTAAAGGTCTATGGCTGTATACTTCATAGGGAACTCTAAAGGCTGTCATAGCACTAACAATTGCAAGCGTTGTAATTCTTGCGTCGTCCCTTATTTCTTCGTTGCTAGCGCTATTGCTTTTTTTGTTTCGTCTACCAATTGTTCCATAAGTTCGGCAACAGTAACAGGCAACAAACCACCAATTAAAGCGCCTAAAATTTCGTCAAGTGTATATTGTGGCGCGCAAGCCCAAAAGAATAACGCCAAACTGTGATAATCACGTTCGTTCAAATCTCCAAAGTAAACTCCGTTGTCTTCCATACGTTCTAACGCTTTAAAATCAAATTTAAAATCTTCTTTCTTCATTTTTCTATTCTCCTTATAAATTAAAATAAAAGAGTGGGAACTATTAATTCCAAGCCCTCCACTCTTAAAAAATTACTATTGAACGTCTATGCCAGTGAGTGGTTTAAGTTCTGTAAACAACTTTTTGAAAGAAAGTGCTTGTTTACTTGTACCAGTTACCAAATCTGCGTCAGACACTTTGAATTTGATAAACAAGCGTTTTTTGCCCCATAGTGCTTCACTTCCAGCCGTGACCGTTGCCTTGTGTTCGTATTCTTTACCAGTTGGACTTTCTTCGTCCGCTTCGGCTGTGTCGCTAGGTGTTGTAGCTTGAACACTTGGATAGAATGTCGCTTTATACCCTGTTCCGTCGTTGTCACGATAACGTTCAGCATAAGCGAAACCATAAGGCTTGTAATTAGCTGAATCGTCAGCTAAGAAACCTGTGTCGGACTTGACAAACCCTAAGGCATGATTAGCAAAATCGTCAGGCAAATCATAAGACTTAACTGTAATTTGCATGTCTTTAGCACCTGCGATTGTACGATAAGGCGCGTTAAACCCTGCATAAAAGTTTGTGTTTTCTTGATTAACTTCTGTTTCGACGGAACGCAAGCCTGCGATAGGAATTCCTGGTATCTTCCCTAATAGGTCTGTGAACACTACCCCATACCCCAAACCGTGTGTCAATTCATTTTTTGATGTGTATGTCATTTATTTTTATCCTCCTACTACTTCCAAACTTTAATAGCACCGTCTTTGAGGAAACCACCACAAACGGTAATAGTACCATATACTTGTACTTTATTA
>RZZX01000278.1 GCA_009929715.1 Bacteroidia bacterium | reverse complement strand
GGATAATATCCATCTCTTATTATCTGATCATATGGATCGTAAGTAGACGTTATAAATTTAAGAGATCCATCCTGGTCGGCCTCTTTCAGACTTAACTTAAGCAGGTTGAATGCATCGTCAATTGAAAACTGGTCGGCCAGATTTTCCAGATCAAGGGCATAGAAACGTGTCTGAGTCTCGCGCAAAGCGTAATCCATCGAACTCATCTGTAAGATATTGTGCGGATGACGAGGAGAGAAACGCAAGGTAAGCCCCCCGTCGACGATGTATTTACCTAATCCAAGAGCAATGTTGGCTATCCCGTCTTCTGCCTTTTCATTTCCAATCGGATAGAAATTAAGCGAACGTGCTACACCAGAGAAAGTCGGATAGAAGCGATTGTTATATTTGGTGCCAACTACCTCCTGCAAAACCACAGCCATCTTTTCCTGATCAATAAGATTGGATGTTGCTGTCATATAGGCTTTGCTGTCTTTGTAAAATACAGATGCATATACGGCTTTGATCGCATCACTCAACGTGCGCAGCATTTCATATTTATCTTCAAGCTTGGGCACCATATATGTGGCGTAAATACCAGCAAATGGTTGATAATGTGAATCTTCAAGTAGACTCGACGACCGGATGGCAATCGGACTTTTTATAACTTCAAAAAAAGCCATCAGGTCTTCAATCAGTCGTGCAGGCAGACTGGCGCGTAAAAAATACTTTAGTATGGTGTCGTCATCGGCATCACTTAACGCCAACGGATAGAGTTCGTTCGTCTCCATAAACTCATCAAAAATATCCGTACAGATTACGACAGTCCGCGGAATATTGATTTCAAAATTATCCTTACTCCAATTGGGATAACGCTTAACCATGGTCCCTATAAACGCCAGACCACGTCCTTTTCCTCCAAGCGATCCTTCACCTATACGGGCAAAGTTTGAATATTCGTCGAATCGATCTTTTTGGAATACCGCAACAATTCCCGAATTCTTCATGCGTCGGTATTGAACAATCAGATCAAATATTAGTTGTCGCGCCTCATCCATGTCTTTGTAATCACTCACATCCACATCTTTTAGAATAACTGCAGGGGGAAACATGGCACGAGAGAAAAAGAAGCGTGAGAAGTGGTTTCTGGATAAGTGGTAAACCAATGAATTATCGGGGATTTCAAAAATCTTTCTCTGCAGGTCTTTTAAGTCCTTGATACGCATTATTTCCTTGCGCGTTTCGGGATTGATAATAAGAAAATCGCCGAACCCAAATCTTTGCATGATTTTTTTTCTCAGATCTTGTGGATAGCTTTTTGAGTTTTTATCTATAAAGGAGGCATTGAGTTCTTCTGCATATACTTTGTTGGACGACTCAGATGATTCTAATACAAATGGGATGATTAATCCGGTTTTTCGTACATATTGACCAAATTTATATCCGGCATAAGGATCTTTTACTCCTTCATGCATGAAACTCATATCTGATATTATCCCAAGAATGTTATCCCGATACTGATCAAATATCCGGACAGCCTCTTCATAATTCCGTGCCAGTTTGATTTTTGGACGTCCTCGCATTCTCAATGTTCTTTGATGTTCATTGAGTGCTTC
>RZZX01000277.1 GCA_009929715.1 Bacteroidia bacterium | reverse complement strand
GTTACAGCTTAGCCCCGTAAGCCAGATCGCCCGCATCGCCCAATCCGGGGATGATGTAGGAGTGATCGTCCAGTCCTTCGTCCAGTGCCGCAATCCAGATGGTACAGTTTTCCGGCATTTTTTTCTTAAGATATTCCAGAGCAGGCTTACTGCAGATAATGGAAGCTACGTGTACATGTGCAGGAGCTCCTTTGGTAAGCAGTGCTTCGTAAGCCAGTTCCATGGAGCTGCCTGTTGCCAGCATAGGATCTGTCACGATAAGCGTTTTACCTGTGATAGATGGAGAAGCAATGTATTCGATATGGATATCGAAATTAAGCCTGTCTTTGTATTTACGGTAGGCAGATACAAAAGCATTTTCGGCATTGTCTAAATAACTTAAGAACCCGTGGTGAAATGGAAGTCCGGCACGAAGGATGGTGCTTATTACCACTTGGTTGTCTGGAGTGTTCATTGGAGCGATTCCCAATGGAGTAGGGATGTTCTTTTCGCTGTAAGCGAAATCTTTACTGATTTCGTAAGCCATGATTTCGCCGATTCTTTCAATATTACGACGAAAACGAAGGCTGTCATGCTGGATATTCACGTCCCGCAACTCGGCAACAAACCGGTTTAATACGGTGTTGGATTCTCCAAGATTCACTATTTTCATTCGGATGTATAACTTTGTTTATTAAAATTCCGAACGCAAATGTACAAATAAAATGGAAATAGAGAATAACGTCTGTTAAAGTTACTCTCTATTTCTTTATTTATTAACGATAAATTGATTTAGTTTACATATACAGATGTCTCTGTTCGTACGGTTGGACGGATGGTAATCTCCTCTTTATCCTTACCTCTTTTAATAAGGAATGTAGTTACATTGGTGCCAACCGGATTTACGTAGGGGGTGAAATTATACAGATAGGAGAACCCTGTTATATTGGATGGGTTCTTGAAGAAGTCGGCTATCTTGGGATAATTCATCACATTCCAATACATACAACGGCTAAATCCGTTCGCATCCGTAAATTGAGTGGCCGGATCGCGTAAATCCATTGTGAGGGTTATGAATTGCTTGTATGCAGAGGTAAACTCATCCGATGAATAATTCATTTTCTGATTACCGATGCGTTCTATCACATCGCCGGCCTTTATTCCTGCAGCTTCAGCTGGTGAGCCTGGCTCAACCTCCGCAATACGTTCCAAACGGTTTATGTCGTAGCTTATTCCGGTGTAGTTGTAATTCTTTACATCTACTTTTACAGGAACATTTCGGGTATATTTTACAAAAGGATACTGCAGGCACATTAAAGGAATATGGATGGCTGCATAATCATCCAGCCGGTATGACTCCGTAAGAAGTTCGTTGGATTCGCATTCCCACACAACCTGGCCGTGCAACACTTTCTGATCGATGAATCTGAATCCGAATTGAAGCAGGTAAGGAGCTTTCGATTCGACCGACCCTACTGATAGGAAAGGTAATTCAATCATCTTGCCGGATGCTGCAAAATAACGGAATGTTTTTTCCGCTGGTTGAGCACCGTTAGTTACAGCTCCTGTGTAATTGGGATTTTTATCGAAGAAATAATAGGTCTGAATAAGCAGGTC
>RZZX01000118.1 GCA_009929715.1 Bacteroidia bacterium | reverse complement strand
AGCAACTGATGATGCAGATTATAGAAAACGACAAACGACTAGAAGCACTCCGAATATATGCTCAAGCAGCTTGATTTCTAAATCCGAAACTTGAGTAAAGTGTCCTTTCTAATAAAAACTCTGTGAAGAGTTAGGGGAAAAGGCTGTACGGTCACTTCGGTAACTGTATGGTCTTTTTCCTTTTAAAAAGGGCTCATTTTCTTTTTGGTTAGATTTATAATTTAGTATCTTTGATCGCCTTTTCTGTGGCGTATGATGGATGCTTCTCAAAGGTCTTTTTCCTTTTAATAACCTGTTTAATACTTATATAATGAATCACGTTTTTTTAGTAGGACGATGGTTGAAGCATTGGTGCACTATCGGAAGAACTACTTGTCTGGCATGGGGCGTGGGTACCCTTTCTGTCTGTTCTATTCAAATTTCTGCTCATCAGCAAGACTCTACCTTTTTGAAAAAGCCACTTTGGGTTTCTACCGTTAATGATACGGTCTTTTCTGCAGTGAAAAGTTTTCATCTTATGGATGGCATTAATGGTCAAATACCTGGTGTGGAGATCTATACGAGTGCTGTCGGTGTGGGAGGAGCACCTTATGTGCAGATAAGAGGCATACATACGTTGTCTGGCCTGAAAGCACCTTTATACCTTGTCGATGGCATGCCTATCTCAACGTTAATCTCCTGTTGGGAGAATCTTTTTGGTGGGGCAAAACGAATGGGAGCAGGACGAACGGGAGATGGGGTGGGATTCCTTAACAGCGATGACATCGAAAGCATCTCGGTGATAAAAGGGTTTACTCCTGAGTTAATCTATGCCAATGAGGGAGCTAATGGAGTGGTGCTAATTAAGACGAAACAAGGGCAGCAAGGGAAGCTGCAGATCAACTATTCGAATGCCACACAGTTTAACTCTCCGTTTGTGATGCCAAAGTTTCAAAGAAGTTATGGATTTGACGAGGCGTATTGGACGCGTTGGGGGGAGAAATTGAAATCTCCTTCGGCTTATGACCCGACAGATTTCTTTCAGACTGGGCACTGTTTGATGAATACGCTGAGCTTTTCGGGAGGGTATAAAATGGTACAAACATATGCTTCTGTGGGGATGGCCAACGGGCAGGGGCTGATACCTAATACTGTGGCAGATCGTTATAATGCAACGTTAAGGCAGACGTTTACACTCTTTAAGAATCGTTTGAAGTTGGATCTTAGCGGTATGTACATGAAGGTTGAAGAGCAGAATCTGCTGTCCGACGGTTCGGTGGATAATCCGCTAACGACTCTCTATTTATTACCGTTGACCGAGAAACTTGATCAGATCCAAATCTCTGGACACTCTATTCAGGATTATGAATGGTACGACGAGGAGTCGCAGTTGTATAAGGAACGCTGGTTTGAAAATCGTTCAGAGGCTGGGGATAACCCTTATTGGTTGGTGAATCGACGCATTTATAACAACAATAAAAGACGTTGCATGTTGAGTGCATCGCTTAATTTTAAGGTGACAGACTGGTTGAGTGTAGCCGGTAGTTCTCGGTATGAGAATAATGATCTGCTGATGGAAAAAAGGCATAATGGAGAACTTGTAAACCAATACTGGAAGTTGGAAAATGATTTTACGCATGCTTCTCACCAATTGGCGGTTTATATCAATAAACGAATTCGGGACTTCTCACTGATTGGAGCCTTTAACTTTATCTTTTCAAAAGAAGATTATGTCTCGAATTTGGCTGTCAAAGGATCGTTAAAACTAACTGATTCTGGCCAGCTGATTATTGATCATGAAACGCATGAATTGTCTTATTTAAAGAGAAAAGGCATTCATCGGAAATGTGCTTCTATGGTGGGAGTGGGGTATAAAGACCGTTATTTTATTCATTTAAAAAATAATTGGTACGATGGTTACAACAACTTAATTAACGATTCTCAGGTCTCTTCCAAGGCTTTTTCACCTGCCGTAGGGGCTTCTTTGGTGCTCTCTGATATTTTCCCAATTAAATCGGCTCTCTTGTCCGACCTTCGTTTAGGGGCTTCTTACAGTAATCAGCATAATCTTCTCAATAAAGCAAGGCGCTTTGAGGATGGCGGGGTGAATGAGTTGGAGCAGCGTGAGCTGACCGTGAATGGACAATTGTTTGGTGGGCAACTGGATGTGATGCTGACTGCTTATCATGCAACTTCGGAAACGAACTACTTTTACAACCTTGATAACCCAGCTTTGAGTGACACTCGTGGAATGACTGTTTTAGGTTTAAAAAATAGGGGCATAGAGGCTTCGTTGGACTTTCATCAGAGTTTTGGCGATAAGTTCTGGAATTCTAGATTGAACTTTTCATCGGGCAAAACAATGGTGACTAAGATCGATGATGGACTTAGCTATATTGGTTATAGCTTTTCCTCTTTGCCTTTTCCTGCTGGATTGTTGTGTTATAAGCGGATAGAATCGGGGGAACGTTTTGGCGATTTGTATGTGAAGGATTTTCAGAGAGATGAACAAGGCTATATAAAGGGAGATCAATCGTATTTAGGAAGAACAGATATGGTGAAGGTGGGGAATACTATGCCTAAATGGCGGTTGAACTGGATGAATGGTTTTTCATGGAAGCGCTTTTCGGCTAGCCTCTTACTTAGTGGACGTTTTGGTGGAGAGTGCGTCTCTTCTACACAGCTTCATATGGATGTTAGAGGTGTGTCGAAGGTTACAGGTGAAGCACGTGATCGCGGTGGCGTGCAGGTGAGTAGCGGTGTGATTCCTGCACAGGATTTCTATCAGTTGGTGGCAAGAAATGGCATTGGTACGCCGTATGTGTATAGTGCAACCAACATTCGTTTAGCGGAATTATCGGTTAGCTATGATTTGCCGATACAGAAATGGATACGATTCGTGCAGGGAGCTCGGGTGTCGCTGACAGGGCGTAATCTGTTGATGTTGTATTGCAAGGCACCTTTCGATCCAGAATTGTCGACCGATTCTGCTCCTTCTTTTTTGGGGATCGATCGCTTTATGCAACCAAGCTTGCGTACCATTGGGTTTGCTGTGAATGTAAAAATCTAGTACGATTGATGTTTCGTGATAAATTCATAGGGCACATGGAATCTGAGGCATATGCCGTGCGTTGGGTGCACCCTTGGAACCCCTGTGAACTCCGGTTCTTATTAGACTAAAAAACAGCCTGCTCAGAGACCACGTCTCTGAGCAGGCTGAATTGTATTGGTTGGCTGTTGGTTAGGCAATACCGTGAGCGGTCACCGAACCTTCGATTTTCTTAATTAATCCTTGAAGGACAGCGCCTGGCCCACATTCTGTAAAGTCTGTTGCACCATCGGCAACCATGTTTTGTACGGTTTGAGTCCAACGTACAGACGCAGTTAGCTGAGCAACTAAGTTCTTTTTAATCTCTGTTGGGTCTGTATAAGGACGAGCGTCTACATTCTGATAAACAGGACATTGAGGCGTTTTGAACTCCGTGGCGTTAATGGCAGCTTCAAGCTCCACTTTGGCTGGGTTCATCAATGGTGAGTGGAAAGCTCCACCAACCTTCAACGGAAGAGCCCGTTTGGCTCCAGCAGCTTTTAGCTGTTCGCAAGCTTTTTCAATGCCCGGTACCGAACCTGAAATCACAATCTGACCCGGACAGTTGAAGTTGGCCGGCACGCAAACATCACCTTCCGCACTGATCGCTGCACAAACCTCTTCTACTTTCTCGTCGCCCAAACCCAGAATAGCAGCCATCGTAGACGGCTCCATCTCACAAGCTTTCTGCATAGCCATGGCACGTGCATAAACTAAATTCAGACCATCTTCGAAACTTAATGCTCCAGCTGCTACTAAAGCTGAGAACTCGCCCAATGAGTGGCCAGCAGTCATCTCCGGCTTAAAGTCATCGCCCATGCAAAGGGCAGAGATGACCGAGTGAAGGAATACGGCAGGTTGGGTTACCTTGGTCTGGCGAAGGTCTTCGTCGGTGCCTTCGAACATGATATCTGTAATGCGATATCCAAGGATATCATTGGCTTTTTCAAACAATTCTTTCGCTAATGCTGAACTTTCATACAAGTCTTTGCCCATCCCTACGAACTGAGCGCCTTGACCGGGAAATACGAATGCTTTCATCTTTTCAATATTTAAATTATTGTTAATTGCGCTGCAAAGTTATCTATTTTTATGAGATAACCGCACAATTATTTGTTTTTTGTGCATCCAAGCTTCCTTCTTGATTGTGCTGAAGGGAGGTGAAAATGGAGGGTTAAGTCTTTTTAACAGTCGCTTGTGAAGCAGCTAGCCATCGTTGATAGCCGATGTTGGTAAAGTACAATAAGGGGAGTGTGTACCTTTAATCTTTTAATGGGGTAAACAGACTGTGAATGAGTGGAAGTGATGGGGTGAGCCAACAAGAAAGGAGTTGAACGGTTTTTCAACTAAAATACATCGTGTAAAAGATACAATAATAAAATGTTGCCTTATTGTTGGATATAAGATATGTACTTTGTTGATATATAAAGTATTGTGCGATTTTATTTTTAAGTAATTACTGCTACATTTGCATTCAAAATAGTTATTAAATTTAAGTAATGGAAACACAATAAGAGCAGTTGGCTTTGGCGAACAACCACATTTCGGTGGACTGTGTGATTATTGGTTTTGATGGCGAACAGCTTAATGTATTACTCATTGAGCGGGTGTGTGAGGAGAAGGGTGAATGGACTCATGATATGAAGTTGCCGGGAAGCCTCATTTATCAAGATGAGGATTTGGATGAAGCAGCAGCGCGGGTGCTTCAGGAACTTACCGGATTGAAGAATGTCAACATGGTGCAATTTAAGGCTTTTGGATCGAAAGATCGGACGAAGAATCCAAAGGATGTGCATTGGCTGGAACGGGCCATGGAGCTGAAGGTGGATCGGATTGTGACCATCGCTTACTTGTCGATGGTGAAAATTGATCGCAAGTTGAATAGCCATTTAGCCGATTATAAAGCTTCTTGGGTGCCGTTAAAGCAGATTCGGACACTCGCTTTCGACCACAACTTAATTATTAAAGAGGCTTTGATGTATATCCGGCAGTATGTGGAGTTTAATCCGGCTGCCTTGTTCGAACTTTTACCTCGTAAGTTTACGGCATTGCAGCTCCGAGTGCTTTTTGAATTGATCTATGAAAAGGAATTGGATGTGCGCAATTTTCACAAAAAGATTGCTATGATGGAATACGTTGTGGCGTTAGAGGAACGGCAACAAGGGGTTTCGCATCGGGCAGCACGCTATTACCGCTTTGATAAAAAGATTTATAATAAGTTGAGACATTAAGCAATTAAACTAATACGATAGAAGAAGATGTATCTACTAGGTTACGATATTGGAAGTTCGTCGGTCAAGGCGAGCTTGGTAAATGCCGAAACGGGCAAATGTGTGGCTTCGGCCTTTTATCCTCAAACAGAAGCAGAGATTATCTCGGTACGTGCCGGATGGGCGGAACAGGAACCGGAGGCGTGGTGGGCTTATCTCAAGCAGGCTACACAAGCGGTACTTGCTACGTCACGGATAGATAAAGGGGCTGTGAAGGCTATTGGCATCTCGTATCAGATGCACGGATTGGTGTGCGTGGATAAGGAGCAGCGGGTCTTGCGGCCTTCAATCATTTGGTGTGATTCGCGGGCTGTACCTTATGGGGAACGGGCGTTTCAAACCATCGGGGAGCAGCATTGTTTGGCGCATCTGCTCAACTCACCAGGCAATTTTACTGCTTCGAAATTGGCTTGGATCAAAGAGAATGAACCAGCGGTATACGAACGAATCGATAAGATTATGTTGCCTGGCGATTATATTGGCATGAAACTGAGTGGTGAGATTTGTACCACAGTGTCGGGGCTTTCCGAAGGGATGTTCTGGGATTTTAAACAGAATGAGGTGGCCGGTTTCTTACTCGATTATTATGGGATAGAGCGGAGTTTGCTTGCTGAGATTAGACCGGTCTTTGGCGAACAGGGGCGGGTGAGTGTAGCGGCGGCCGATGAATTGGGGCTGCAAGTTGGAACGCCGATTACCTATCGGTCTGGTGATCAGCCTAATAATGCGTTGTCGCTGAATGTTTTTAACCCGGGGGAGATTGCTTCTACGGCGGGGACATCGGGAGTGGTTTATGGCGTGAACGAAAGGGTAGCTTACGATCCGAAGTCGCGTGTGAATACGTTTGCACATGTGAATCATTCTGCGGAACAGACACGCTTAGGGGTGTTGCTTTGTATCAACGGTACGGGGATTTTAAATTCATGGGCTAAGCGAATGATTGCGCCGGAAGGGGTGTCGTATGAGGAGATGAATCGGTTGGCTGGACAAGCGCCTATCGGCAGTGGGGGCATCACTGTTTTACCTTTTGGCAATGGCGCCGAACGGCTGTTGTCCAACAAAGAGGTGGGGTGTAGCCTGCATGGGGTCGATTTTAACCACCATAACCGCACACACTTGTTGCGTGCTGCTCAAGAGGGGATTGTCTTCTCTTTTAAATATGGTATTGAAGTGATGAAACAGATGGGGCTCTCTGTGAGTAAGATTCATGCGGGACGAGCCAACATGTTTTTAAGTCCTATCTTTCGTGAAACATTGGCCGGGGTAACGGGGGCGGTTATCGAACTATACGATACGGATGGAGCGGTAGGTGCTGCTAAAGGGGCGGGCATTGGTGCCGGAATTTATCGGACACCGACTGAGGCTTTTGCTTCGCTCCAGAAATGGACTGTTGTCGAACCCGATGTGTTGCATCGGGAGGCGTATGAAGAGGCTTATCAGCTTTGGGTCGATCGTTTGAAACGGGAGGCCTGAAAAGACTAAATAAAAGATTATCAACTAACTCTAATAAAAAACAAAACAATGGCAACTAAAGAGTTCTTTCCGACAATCGGAAAAATTAAATTTGAAGGAAAAGAGAGTCGTAACCCGATGGCATTTCGTTATTATGATGCTGAGAAGGTGGTGCTTGGCAAAAAGATGAAGGAGTGGCTGAAGTTCTCAATGGCTTGGTGGCATACGCTTTGTGCGGAAGGTGGCGACCAATTTGGGGGCGGAACGAAACAGTTTCCTTGGAATCAAGCAACTGATCCGGTGGAGGTTGCTAAGGCTAAGATTGATGCTGGCTTTGAATTTATGCAGAAGATAGGTATAGAGTATTACTGTTTTCATGATGTCGATTTGATTTCGGAAGGTGAGTGCATCGAAGAGTATGAAGCGAACTTGAAGGCGGTAGTGGCGTATGCTAAGCAAAAGCAACAGGAGACTGGTATTAAATTGCTTTGGGGAACGGCCAATGTGTTTAGTCATGCACGTTATATGAATGGGGCGGCAACGAACCCAGATTTTGAGGTGGTGGCGCGTGCGGCTGTTCAGATTAAGAATGCTATCGATGCAACGATTGAGTTGGGTGGTAGTAATTATGTTTTCTGGGGTGGTCGCGAAGGGTATATGTCGTTGCTTAATACAGATCAAAAACGCGAGAAAGAGCACTTGGCTCAGATGCTGACTTTGGCACGCGATTACGGTCGCTCACGAGGCTTTAAGGGGACTTTCTTGATTGAGCCTAAGCCGATGGAGCCAACTAAACATCAATATGATGTCGACACCGAGACTGTTATCGGTTTCTTGAAAGCACATGGCTTGGAGAACGATTTCAAGGTGAATATCGAGGTGAACCATGCGACTCTTGCCGGACATACGTTTGAGCATGAATTGGCGGTAGCGGTGGATAATAAGATGCTGGGCTCTATTGATGCCAACCGTGGTGATTACCAGAACGGTTGGGATACGGATCAGTTCCCGATGGATAATTTGGAGTTGACGCAAGCTATGATGCAGGTCATTCGCAACGGCGGATTTGGGGATGGCGGAACCAACTTCGATGCTAAGACTCGTCGGAACTCAACCGATTTGGAGGATATCTTTATCGCTCACATCGCTGGGATGGATGCTATGGCACGTGCTTTGGAGAGTGCAGCAGCGTTGTGGACCGAATCGCCTTACAGAGAGATGTTGGCTACTCGTTATGCCTCGTTTGATAGTGGTAAAGGGAAGGCTTTTGAGGCTGGCGAACTGACTCTTGAGGCACTCGTAGAGCATGCTAAAACCATCGGTGAACCGAAACAGACTAGTGGGAAGCAAGAACTTTATGAGGCGATCCTCAACATGTATTGCTAATTGATCATTACGCACCATGCCTATTCGATGAGAAGGTGCATGGTGCTTTTTAAAAACAACTTAAATTGAACTCATGAATTATACCACAACCGAAGGAAATAAATTGTATCTCTACTCCATCACGACCGTTGCGATCTTGGGCGGTCTGTTGTTTGGATATGACACGGCAGTGATTTCTGGTGCAGAGAAGGGACTAGAGGCTTTTTTTCGGTTCATCCGACATTTCGAGTGATACGACAATCATGAAGAGCATATAGCCTTAGTTCAAAATATCGTTCGTTTCTAAAACCATATGCCGCTCTCTTCAT
>RZZX01000117.1 GCA_009929715.1 Bacteroidia bacterium | reverse complement strand
GCAAGGACTGGATGCCGCAAGGACTGGATGCCGCAAGGACTGGATGCCGCAAGGACTGGATGCCGCAAGGACTGGATGCCGCAAGGACTGGATGCCGCATGGCTCAAGGCCTCATCCCATGGGCGTTAAGCTCCGTTTGTCTTTTCGGCGTTAAGAAGGTCAAGCTGTTTGAGCGCAGCGAGTTCTTGACCTTTAGCCGAAAAGACAAACGGAGTAGCCCCATGGGGTGCAGCCTTGATTTTTCTTTGTTACTTTCTTTGTATCAAGACAAAGAAAGTAAAGAGAAAGGGGTGCAGCCTTGATTTTTCTTTGTTACTTTCTTTGTATCAAGACAAAGAAAGTAAAGAGAAAAGTAAAGAGAAACTGTGATTATTCCCCTCCCCAAGCGACTAACAAATAAAAAAGACCGCATGAGTAAAGGAATCAGCCAGCAAGAGCAAGACTTTTTGGGAGTCATTCGCCAGTACGAGCGAGTGATTTACAAAGTCTGTTACCTCTACGCCACCCCCACCGTGCAGTTAAGCGACCTCTATCAAGACGTCGTCATCAACATTTGGCGGGCCTATCCCAAGTTCAGAGGTGAGAGCAAGATCTCCACCTGGATATACCGCATCGCCCTCAACACCTGCATCAGCTTTATACGCAAAGAAAAGCATGCACCCGACATGATCACCCTCACCACCGACACCGAACATCGGATAGAAGAGCACGATCCCCTGAACGACATGCTTCGTCAGCTACATCGGATGATCAACCAGCTCGGACAGCTCGACAAATCGATCATCCTCCTCTATCTCGAAGAGAAGAGTTACGAAGAGATCGCCGAGATAACCGGTCTAAGCACCACCAATGTAGCCACCAAGATCAGCCGCATCAAAGACAAACTCAAAAAAATGAAAAAAGAGGAGAATTAATATATGGAACTAGACGAACTCAAACAATCCTGGCAAGCCCTAGACCAGCATCTCAAAGACAAAGAAATGATCAACAGCGATGAAATCCATCGCCTCATCAGTCGTGCCAATAAAAAGCTACACACCCTGACCCGCTTTAGCCAGCGCATCATCCTAGTAGCACTCCCCATCATAGCCCTGCTAGTCAACGGGCTCTTCATCTGCGAGAACTACTGTACGCCCTACCTCATTATCGCCATCGCCCTCGTGCCGGCATTAGCGTGGGACCTCTTCACCGCCTACTACCTCAGTCAGATAAAAATAGAAGAAAGACCCTTGATAGAAGTCATTAAGCGCGTCAACACCTACCAACGTTGGTTAATTCGTGAGCGTCTTATCAGCATCCTCTACCTACTTGGGATAGCCACCTTCACCTTCATCAACTGGGAAATATGGTCCTATGGCCCCCTAGCCATCAGCACCTTCACCCTCCTTTGGGGCAGTGGTCTAACCCTTGTACTCTGGCTCTATCAGAACAAATTCTTCAAGCAGATTCAACGCATTAAAAAGAATCTCAGCGAACTCAACGATCTCTCTTAACAACTAACTAAATATAACAACTAACCGAACCTTAACAAAAACCGGGAGGAAAATGAAACAAGTTTCCTCCCGGTTCATTTTCCTCCCGATTCATGACCATCCACCCACGCCAACCACCATGGCACAAGCGTATGATCAAGATAAGTCTATCCAACGATATTCAGTAACGCCTCAAAAGAATTCACCGTCGTCTCCTCCCCATCCGGTTCAAGCAAAACAAACAGCGACTTCGCATGCACAGTTAAAGTAGGACACCCCACTCCCCGTTCATCCGTCTCATCAAAGCAAGCATACCCTCGGCGATTAAGCGCATTGATCGTCCAGTGCCACAACGCCGAATCAGTTGCCTTAATCACGATCCGTTTCTCCCAAGAAACCCTTGGATAATACGCCCCATGATTCTTATCGAACAAAATATCCTCCCGTCCGAACAACTGATCCATGCACCCACTCAGCACCACATCCTCAGTCACACCCGTGATCAGCCCCTGCTCGGCAGAAAGCAACCAAAGCCTATCGGCCATGATCAAAGCCTGCTCAATATCGTGCGTCGACAATAAAATAGTTCGCTGTTGAGTCCGAGCGATCTCCCGAAGCAACGTCATAATCTCGATGCGGCTTACCACATCCAGAAAAGCCGTCGGCTCATCCAGCAAGATCAGCGGGCACTCCTGTACCAAAGCCTTAGCAATCATCGCCTTCTGGCGTTCCCCATCAGAAAGTTCCGCCACATAAGCATGCGCCTTATGTGCGATGCCGACCGCCTCAATCGCCTCCGCCACAATCCGTTTATCCTCAGCCAACAGCCGTCCGAAAAAGCCCGTATGCGGTTGACGTCCCAAAGCCACCAACTCATACACCGTAAGCCCCCCCGTTTGCGTTTTATCCGTCAGCACCACCCCGATAAGCTTGCTCCGTTGGCGCTCACCGTAAGCCGACAAAGCCTTGTTGTGCATCCACAGCCCACCCGACAATGCCGGTTGAGAAACCGATAACGTGCGCAGCAATGTAGACTTACCAGCCCCATTCGGGCCCAACAAACAAGTCAGCTCGCCCCTTTTCAGATCGAACGATAAGTCCCGATGTACCACCTTCTCCTTACCCTTTCCAAGTCGATACCCGATAGACAACCCCTCTGCCTTTACTATCACCTCCTTCATCACCGTCACCTTAATTAAAATACTGAATCTTACGTTGGTTCACAATCACATAAATAATCACCGGTGCCCCCACGAAAGGAGTCACAGCATTCAGCGGAATCACCCCCGACTGCCCCGGAAGAATACAGATCAAGTTGCACAGCAAAGCGATCCCCCCACCGAGCAACAACGTGATAGGCAACAACGAATTATGGTTGGACGTTCCCAACAACAACCGCGCCACATGCGGAACCGCCAGTCCGATAAACGAAATCGGGCCACAGAAAGCCGTAGTCACTGCCGTCAGCAACCCCACGGTGATAAGTAACCAATTCCGTACCCGCTGGATATTCACCCCCAAGTTCTCGGCATACCGATAACCCAACAACAAAGCATTCAATGGTTTGATGAGTAAGATAGAGAGAAACAAACCGCCGGCAACCAGTCCCACGAACAACGGCAATTGGCTGTTAGACACCGCCCCAAAGTTGCCCATCCCCCAAATAGCGTACGAATGAACCCCCTCGGCCGTTGCAAAGAAGTTGAGCAACGAGATAGCCGACGACGTGATATACCCAATCATGATCCCGATAATCAGCACCATGATATTACTCTTCAGCAGACTCGAGAAGAACAAGATCAACGCCATGATAGACATCGCCCCCACAAAAGCCCCAATAATCACCGAGACAAAGCCAGAGATAGAAAACGTCCCCACAGCGATGCCACCGCCCCATAAGAGCATGACCAAAGCCACCCCTAAGCTCGCCCCAGTATTGATCCCCAAGATCGAAGGCCCAGCCAACGGATTATTAAATGCCGTTTGAAGCATCAACCCACTCACCGCCAAAGCCGACCCACAAAAGAAGGCCGTAACCGCTTGCGGAAAACGCGACTCAAGGACGATAAAACGCCAACTCTCTTTCTCTACGGGATGTCCCAAAAGAATATCGGCAACCGTACCCAGTGGGATACTCACCGATCCTAAAATCAAATTAAAAGCAAAGAGTGTGAAGACCACAATCAGTAAACCGATGCCGTACTTCAAACCCTTTGCCTCAGGTATAATGTTTGCCATTATCTATTAATTCACTGTTTCAGTCGGCTAATTTAGTAAAAAAGCGCGAATTATACTCCGGTAAAAGCTCCGGATGGAAAATTTTAATCAAATCTTTCAAAAAGAGGTCCGGATGATAAGGAATTTCCTCATAAAAGCGGATACTATTGGTGTTACAACCATAAATAGTTTGCGACTTAAACGCTTTAAATCCCGCATAAGGCGCATAATCCTGCTTCAGCTCCTGAAACGTTTTATCCTTCGCCTGGTTATACTTAACCAACCAGAAATCGGCATTCTGTCCCTTATCAAAGACCGTCTCGAACGATAACGGCACTGAACCACTATGCTGATCCTCCCTGAAAATATAGTGCGCTCCCGCATCCTGATAAAGCAAGCTCATCCAGCTCCTTCCACCCGGCACATACCACGCCGTTCCATTCTTCAGTTCACTCAACACCGTCGGCTTAACAGCACTCTTCTGCGCCAAAGCTTTCAGATCCATATACCTCTTCTCCACCGCCGCAAAAAGCGAGTCGGCCCGTTGAGCCACCCCAAACAGCCGACCGTAAAAGCGCATCCATTCCGCTCTACCAAGCGCCGATGTCTCCATATAATCCGCACATTCGATAATCGGTACACCCAACTGTACCACCCGGCCATGCCCACAATTCTCGAAAGGCGAGATCAATAACCCATCCGGCATCAGCTCAATCATCCGTTCCATGTTCGGTGCCAGTCCATCGCCTAGATCGACCACAGCTCCCCTCTTCACCGCCTCATGCGCCTTATCAAGGTTGCTGTACTCCAAGTCACAAATACCACCAATGCCACTAAACACACCCAACTCATCGATCAAGCTCGCATGCACCGCCGAATACGTAACCACCTTTTTCAAAGGCACACGCACCACAACCCCCTTCGGCAAATCCGTTGGCACCTCCTTCGTTCCATCGACCAACAGATAGGTCTGCAAGACCCTTGCCGTATCCCAAGGATTCTGAACCTCCACCCTCGTGTAGTCCTTGAACTCCACCATCGATAAACGCTGCGCATACCTCAGCTCCACTGACTGACCGCCAGAGGCCGTTTCCGCCTTCCGACCGCCGCAGGCAGCCAACAAGGCGGAAAGGCACACACACCATAATCCTATAACAAGATAATGTCTCATGCTTAACCCTTAATTAAAGAAGACCGCATCGTTCGGGTTCAATCCCCCACAATCAAACTTCTCCATAAACTTACCCGTCGCATCAAAGCGATAGATATCCCCATTCGTTGTATAATCACTCGTTGCGATGTAGAAGTCACCATTCACCGGACTCACCTTGAACATGTAAACACTCGTGCTCGCCAACTCAGCCGGCATATTCTTCAAGAACGTATTGGTATTCAACTGACCAGTAGCGATGTTATAGCTATAAAGCGTATTAGTCGTCTTCTTCGTACCATACCAATCGGTATAAGAATCGATCACATACAACGTATTGCCATAAATAGCTTGGTGCGTAGCATGTCCCAAGACCGTTCTTGTTCCATCAGCCACATTCACCTTCTGCAAAGACGAACGAATATCGCCATAATTTCCTCTAGAAATCACAAACGCACTCCCCTGAGCAGCCAGGACACAATTCGGGTTAATATCCACGGTCAATGTTTTAGAGACCTTGAAAGTAGCCAAGTCGATTTCAGAAACCGTAGTTCCTCTCTCCTTAGGTGTACCGCTATTGGCCACATACAACTTATTATTCATCACCGTAATCTCTTCCGGGCACACACCCACCTCGACAGTAGCCTCCTTAGCGAGCGTGTTCGCATCAAGACGCATCACCTTGTTGCTCCACAAAGTAACATACAGTTTACCACCGGCATAAGCGATATAACGTGGTTTATTCTCCTCCTCCGTGAAAGAGATCCGTTTCTCCTCTACCCCGGCAGAGTTCAGCTTAACCAACGTTCTCGATGTAGAGACCACCACATAGATATACGGATTCTGATACACCATCGACTGACCAGTATCGCCCAATCCCTGTCCATTCTGCAACTTATAGATATCCTCAATCAGCTTCACCTCTTTATTCGGTGCATAAAAAGCCAAACCCGAATTATTTTTCTCGAAGCTTCCACTATTCAAAATAAACATCCGCGAAGCCGGCAATTCCACCTTCGTACCATCATCATTAAATCGGCTCTCCGAAGACGAACAACCACTCAACGAACCTAACACCAAGCACACACACAGTGCACTTAAAAAAAACTGTTTCAATTTCATACGATTTTAATTTTATAACTGCTTAAATAGTAAATTTCAATGTTGCTCTGAATGAACGCCCCGGCATGGGATAGAAACGGATCACATCATACTGCGTATCCATCAGGTTGATACACTCCAGCTGTACCGACCAGTCCACCCTCTTCCACCTAAACCCTTTGGTGTACGATAAGTTCTGCTCCACATACCCCTCCACCAGATTGGCTTCTATGTTTTGCGGAAGCGTATACCGCTTTCCAACCCCGACCAGCGAGTAAGTCAAGTGTCCATACGGTGTATCGAGCCCCAGACTCCCATTGCCCGTATGTTCGGGTGTATAAGGAATCTGATCCTTATAATTCTTCGCCTTCTCGTTGGTTAAATCCACCGCCCGCTGGTAAGTGTACCCCCCACTGAGCAACACCTTCACCCGCTTCGAGAGATTCAGGTTCAAGCCCGCAGAGAGATCAATGCCATCAATATCCACATGCCCGTAATTCGACATCTTAGAGACATACGTCGACGGGATAACCACAATCTTATCCGTCACCTTGTTATGAAACGCATCCACATTCACCATCAGGTAATCCACCACCCCACCGAAGTAGCGGCTCCATCCCACCCCCAGATTATACTCCGTGGCCCGTTCCGGTTTAAGATTGGTGTTCCCTATTTGCAAATAATACAAGTCGTTGAAAGAGGGCAGACGATAGTTCTTTTTATAAAGTAAGCGAAGATTCAAATCGTGATTCTCGAACGGCTTATAAGCCAAAGAGAGCGAAGGGGTGAGTTGATTCCGATCGATAGACGGTGCCTTCCGACCCTTCTTATCGTGTGTAAACGTGTTGATTGCTCCACCTATCAAGCTCAATCGGTTCCAAGCCAACTTCACATTGAATGCCGTGTAAGAGGTTAGCCTAACCGGTGCAATGTTCGCATTATTCGTATCCCCCGTATAATTATTCGTGAGTGTATTCACCGCCACATCTTGTGCCAGCGAGCAAGTCAGCCACCCGAACGGCTTATAGAGCACCGTGCTGGAGCCATAATACTCCTGCTGCCTGTTGACATCAATCTGTTTGCCATCGGCATTTCCGTTGATATCTTTCTTCTCATAACGGTTCCAAGAGTAGTTATATTTCAGTTGCGCCTGCATCTGCACCTTGTCGGACAACCGCTTTTCATAGTACGACTGTACAAAGAAATTCTCATCACGCAGACGCTCATCATTCCCCTCCACATAATAGATCACACTCCCCGGCAACCCCCGTTCCGAGTTAAAATAATACGCCTTCACATTCAGCGTAGCCTGATCCTTAAAGGTGTGATACACATTCGCTTCAGAGTGCCATGCCACAATATCGGAGTTGTAGCGTTTCTCGGTAGTGACCCGTTTCCCATTCACCAAGGTAAATGGATAAGTCCCATCCGCCCGCATCACATCGGCATCTAACGCACAATAGGTCCGTGCACCCACCTTCTGTGTCCACTTCAAGTAGGGATTCACCTGCCCGAAAGAGCCTGTCCGAAGCTGCCCTTTCAAACCATACGACCGCTTCAGCCCCACCGAAGGCAACTCCGTGATGATGCTCAACACCGCCCCCGAGGCATAAAGTCGTGCCGATTGTAGCAGATTATCTTCCTGCCCCACCGCCAACGACAACATGGCCACATTATCTAATGAGAAACGACCGATATCAATCTGCCCCGCCTGACAGTTGCTCACCGCCACATGATCATAAGCAATGCCCGTATGATGCGCCCCCAAGCTGCGTACAGAAACAGTCTTCAATCCACCGATTCCTCCATAGTCACGCACCGTAGTGCCCGAAAAACGGCGAACGGCATCTGCCATGTTCTGCAAGCCTAGCTTCTCAATCTTATCGCCCGATAAGACCTGTACCGGCACCGGTGCCATGACTTGCCGAGGCATACGCACGGCCTTCACAGTCACCTCATCCAGTTTCTGAGTGGCAATGGTATCTTTGTTCTGAGCCTTTATGGAGGCACCAGTTAATAAACAGGCAACGACTATCCCAACTCCCAACGTCCCTCTTCGGGAACGATCAAACGTGTACTTCTTCATTCAAAATCTCTTTAAAACCCGATTCATTTAGCGGTACAGAGAGCCATAAGACTACCATACCGACTGTCCATGAACATCCGGAGAGAAAGAACCGATCAGCGTGTATCTCACCCCGACCCAGCCAACAGATGGAAAGTAAACAAGAGCCTCCTTACTATGTACAGAAAGAGTTGTTATTCACTCACCGGCTCTATCCTCGAAAGCGCAATGGAGTCACTTGTTTTGCAGGTCTTCTGACTTTGCTCCGGTTGTCTGGCCTTCCCATCCGAAAGTCGGACAGTGGCATGTAGTAACAAACAACCCTTCTAATAAGGAGCTTACAGCGGCGGGACCGTCGAAGATTCTCACTTCATTCCCTTTTAATCCTGCACCCCGGTTGAGGGCGCTACGGAACAAAACGCTGCAAATATACAACAATTATCGGGAATAGAAAATCGATTAGGAAACAGATTAAAGTTTATCGTCCGAAGGAAGGCAACCCTCCACTGAAAAAAAA
>RZZX01000116.1 GCA_009929715.1 Bacteroidia bacterium | reverse complement strand
GGTATAGGTAAAGAGCCAACAAATGCAGGTTCGATATGTTGAATTACTGCACCAAAAGTACCTTGAGTAAGTAAAGAATGCCCATATTTTGATGTCAAATAGGCATAAATCAGGCCTTGCCTGAGGATGTTATTCGGGTTTACCCGAATAACATCCTCAGAAGCAAGCTTCTGAGCATGTTTCGCGTTAGCGAAAGCACAATTTCCAATTGTTCCTGAACGTGTGATTAGAGTCCAACCTTTCTTCAATTTCATTTGTTCAAGGTTTGGAGTGTATTTTTTCGAAGCTAATTTTACATTTTCCAAATCAGCTTGAAGTATATCAGAACTGCTTAAAAAAGGTATTCCATGTTCTTTCTTTGTCACATAGACTCTTTTTGCTCTACCCCCAATAAAGATATCTGAAGATACATCCTTTATCGTGAGCATTTCATAAGGACATGAATTTATGATACGTTTTACTTCTTGTCCCTCACTTAGGTGATAACTTGCATCAACACGTAAGTTTGTAGCTTTTATCGCTTTTATATTAATGCTGTCGACATTCATGCGTGCTCCTCCTTAAATTTCTTGTAGGCTTCAGCAACCTTAGGAAGATCATCAGCCAAATGCTTAATACGTTCATTTCGAGAACGAACTATTTCTTTCCCGTTCTCATTGTAGGATAACCATTTTTTTATGTGAGGAAATAGTATCTCTGCACCATCATCATCACGCTCATATACAGGAACACCACGACGGTCTTTGCCTACTTGCTCGACAATAGCCATAAACACATCGTAGTCCTCATTTTCAATATCTATAAGTTTTTCAGCTTCGGTTTTTTTCTGTAAGAAAAGTAATGAAGCTTGAACTCCTACTTGAGGCAAAAATGTTTCTACTGGAAGATCAACACTAGCTATCAATTTGAAATTCTTCAGTATCCATAAACGAACAACCTCCATGTTTGGATTTCCAAGAATACCATCAGGAAGTACAATTGCCATCTTTCCACCTGGTCTCAAAAAATTGTAGCAAGCTTCAATGAATAATACCTCAGGAGCATTACTATTCAACTCATATTTGATTGATATACTTGGATCTACTTCAACTTTTGCGCCAAATGGAGGATTTGTAAAAATCATATCAAACTTACCCTGTGCATTATCTTCGGCACTTTCAAATGGGAAGTTTTTGTCGTGGCTAACAGAAATACTATTATTCACAGCTTCTGCTATAAATGGGACATCAGGTTTATCTCCTTGTGGATAATCTAAGGAGTTGATGTTATAAATGTTGCTATGACCATCACCTGCCATCACCATGTTCATTCGAGCGGCTTTCTTTAAGTCTGGGTCAAAGTCAAAGCCAAAAATCATTTTTTCAGCATAATCACGTACCAAGTCATCTACTTCTGGACTATTAGTTTTTGCATCAAGGCGAACTTCGTCCAAGTCGGGATATAGTTGTTTTGTAATTTTGCGACGAACATGGTCAAGAACCATTACTAGGAAACCTCCCGAGCCACATGCAGGGTCTAATACACGACAATTCTGGTCAGGGTCAAGCATCTCAACCATACACTTAATAATATTGCGTGGGGTAAAGAATTGACCAGCTTCCTGTTTTAGTGTGTTACTTACAATTGTCTCATAAGCAGTACCTTTTACGTCGACTGTTGCATCGAGGAACGAGTATTTTGCTATTTCACTGGCCACAAAAGCGAGTCCTCTATCTGAAAGCATAATCATTTCATTGCCTTCGAATACATTCTTGAATACATGACTATCTTTCAAATCTTCAAAGATGCCTTTTATTCTATCAGCAACTTCCTTACATCCTTCGGCTGTATTTCTTTCTTTTACTCCAACCCAAAAACGTCGGCGATAACTAATGCCATTTTTAGCATCGGAATATCTTCTCTTTTCATCGTAAATCTTGCAGAATATAAGGTTAAGAAGCTCCCAAAATGCGGTTTTCTTCATACCTTCATTTCCATAGATGTAATCGTGGCAACGCTTGAATGTCTTAACAAGTGATTCATTGGCTGGCTTACGAGGCATTGCTCTTTCACCTTCCTTTTCTAGGTCTTCAAGTGTTTGACCTTTAGCAGGGAAGTCAGACAAATCTTCTAATTCTGTTTGGCCATAAGCATCTTCTTTTGCGTGAACGTATTGTAGGTCTTCACCATTAGTCCAGCATCCAAACTCGCAATCTGTGCAGAATAGAATGTTTTCAAGAGTGGCTGTAACGCCATTCTTTTTATCTTCTGGTTTAACTTTTGCATCTTTGGCAACAACAATGATTCTTATGAGGTTGGCTACATCATGAGCTCGTCCTTCTTCAAATATTGCTAAATCCACTTTTTGTGTTTTTGCTTTATCAGAATCGGGGTCGTCATATTTTACTTTGTAGTCACGTTCCATATCTTCTGTTGCGAAGCCATATTCCTCGGCCATCATCTCAATCATCGATTGGAGTGTGAGTTCCTTGTCTGTGCTCTTAACCTTTCTATTGGTAAGGGTACAGATCATTTCATTTTCTTCTAGTACAATCTCATTCTGAGCTGCCTGATCGTTTATTTTAATGTCGTTGCTAGCCATATTATGCAAAATTACGTTGTTACACTGTTAAAGCCTCATTTATAGGTCATCCAAGTTAGTCCAACTAGTGTTTTGATACTATTTGAAGGGCTTTTGCTACTTGGATAACCCATTCTGAGCTGTTTCTTTCATTTTTTTACACCATGTAATTTGATGTATACCGCATCATCTTCTTTTGATGAATGAAGTAGTTCTTTCACATCAACCTCCAAGCATTTGGCGATTTGTAAAAGCGTCTCAAGTCCTGGTTGTGCTGAATTAGTACACCATTTTGAGACAGTTGCAGGATCTTTCCCCAATTGTTCTGCCAACCATTTATTGGTTCTCTTCTTTTCCGCAAGAACAACTTTCAGTCGATTAATATCCTTTTTCATATTGATATTTAATTGCGTATTATGCAAATTTAGTGATTTTAGCAGAAAATCAATGATAAAATAGCAGTTATTTGACGTTTTAGGCTGAATTAATAGAAAAATGAGCTATTTTTGCATGTGACGAATAGCAAATCGTCAACAGAATAAATAAAAATAGAAAAACCTATGGATTGTATAAGTTGGTTATTTGATGGTTTTGGTACAAGTATAGTTGTATTTATACTCGGTCTGGCAATCGGAGGAGGTACTGGATATGGTATTGGCAAGAATAAAAATATTCAAAAGCAAAATGCTGGCGATAATTCAAATCAAAGTCAAATTGGTAATGTTATAAATAACAATGGAACTAAGTAATCAATCCCAGAAAGCTGGTGATAACTCTACTCAGATGCAAGCTACCACCATAGTCAATAACTATATTGCAAATAATGGTATAGATGAAACCCGTGCTAGGTTAATTTGTAAAGAGGAATTTGAAGTTGCGCGAAAGGAACTAACTCATGAAGCTCAAGAACTTGCTATAGACAGAGTAAATAAACTTGAAGACAGACTAATGCCCAAAATGCAACAATATGACGAGTCATATAAAATTTTTGCAGATCCATCATTCCAAATTGCATTGAAAAAGGCTCAACTTGTTGCAGCAGCATCAGAACGTGAAAATGATTATGATATGTTGGCTGAACTATTATTGCATAGAGCACAAGAAGGACACGATAGGTGGAAAAGACTAGGTATAACAAAAGCAATTGAAATTGTTGATCAAATTTCTGATGAAGCCGTGGTTGCCATAACAGTAGTTTATGCTTTTGATAAGTATTTCTCAACAAGTACGAAACTTGGAGATGCTCTTATGTCACTTAACTCGTTCTATGGGAAATTACTTGCGGAGAGTGAGTTACCTGTAGGTGATAAATGGCTAGAGCATTTAGATTTGTTATCCGTTATCCGTTTGGGTATAAGAAATATAAATGAATTTAAAAAAATAAGAGACTTAATACTTTTAATCTTTACCAATCATTTAATTACTGGAATTCAAAAAGATAGCGAGGAATACAAAACCATAATCGGAGAATTCGTAAAGAACCAATTACCAATAAATTGTTTTGTTCAGCATTCGCTTAAAAGTGACTACATTATTATGGATCTGCCTGAAAATCTTGATGATTGTAGAATCACAAAGGTCATAGGTTTGGGACAACAGGTTCAAATTAAGTTAGATGAGAGTAAGAAAGAATTGCTCTCAAGGACAAGGTCAATGATAAATAAACCTGATTCAGAAAATATTGAATTAAGAAATAGCTTAGTTGACAAATGGAATTCTTACCCAACACTCAAAAAAATCGGGATTTGGTGGGATGCAATACCTTGCCATTTTACAATTACTCCTGTAGGTCAAGCAATCGCTAATTCTTATATTCACGGTAAAGATTCCTCTCTGCCATTAATATATTGATTCTAAGAATTTAATAGCTTCAGTTCCGTCCATCTTCTTCGTTTGATGGACGGGATTTTTCTACCATTCCAATGGCAAAATCCAAGGTATTCTGCTTCGATGTCGATGTCTCCGCGCTTTATCTTTTGAAGGAGTCGGCTTTCTTGTTTTCCTTTACCACCAACAAGTGGTTTTATGCCGACATTGTAGGCCAATACCGATAAAAGCATTGCTTTATCACCATAGCTCTTGAAATATTCAAGTAAATTATTCAAATCAGAGCGTAAAAGACTGTCAGCCTGTTTATAACTGATATTTGGTTTAAGTTTCTCATGGGGCTGAACACGATGACCAAAGCCCACATACGGCCAGCTATTTCGGTGAAGCGTTTCATAGTATTTTATGATTCGAACTGCTGATTCGTACTTGACTGGGTCGCAATTTGAAGGTCTTGTAGGACTTCTTTCTTTGGCCGAGACAGTCATTGAGAAGATGAGCGTCATTGCCAATAGCAGGGATTTAAGTTTCATTATTGTGTAGGATTACTTTTTAGGTTTTTGAATCTGGATAGGCTTTCGGTAAATGGAGTTGACCATGTTTTTAACCTCTTGACCTACCTTGATAAAGTTGGCATATAAAATGCGTTCTTTCTCATCTTGTGTCTTGAAGGTGTAGAATTTGGGTATCTCATAGTTCTTGTAATCAGCTTCTTCTTTCTTGATTTCTTCCATGTTGAAGTTGGTTTTGCAATAGAATTTGGAAGTTTTGAATTCGTCTGATTCCTGTATGTTCATAGAACCGTTTCTTCCGGTCTTGGTAACGACAAAATCACGTGCGGTCTGTCCGCATACCCAACCTGTTGGCAAGTCAGATATTTTGCTAGCAGGAACAAGGCTGTCCATGTTCTCATTCAAGTTGATGGATGTACGGTCTCTATCGATGGTAACGCCTTTCTTTAGCTGAACCACCTTCCCGAAGATATCATTACTGAGCCATTCCAAAGTCTCTTTTGAACGAGCAGAGCCGGATACTACGTTACCCACGGTAGTGATAATTTTCTGCATTCCGACCTTGCCATAGTCTGCTTCAAGCTGTGGCAACTCCTGAAAGCCAAGTGTTACGCTCACTTTATTGCTTCGGGCTGTACCAATCAGGCGGTCTATTTTGTGGAAATATAATGTTGGCAACTCATCAACAATAATGCTTACCGGTATATTCTTACCTTGTCCTGTATTCACCCGTGTTACCAAACGATTCAAAATTAAGGCATTCAATGCACCGATAATACTCTCCATTTCGGGGTCATTAGCAATAAGTAAATAACTGGGATTTTTAGGGTCACTTACCTTTAAATCAAAGTCATCGCCATCTCGATGAAATACCCAATAGCTCTCCTTTGTTGCCAATCTACTGGTATAAACACGTAGTGTGCCAATCATACCTTCAAGTTGTTCCAAAGCGTTGTGTTCCAATGCACTTTGGAATGGACCAAGTAGTGGGGCAACCTCGTTATCTGTTTGCAATACCTCAAAAATAGTCTGGTAACTCTCGTTTAAAAAACTCAAGATATGTGGCATGTCCGAGTATTTTCCAAGCCAATATGCAGGTTCTATAGGTTCTCCACCTTTCTCCTTGCGAACAACACCTGTAGGCTTCCACATTTTATACTCCTCGTCATAAATCTTATCGGCGTAAAGCATGTCGCCATTCTCATCGTATGGCTCACGTTCATAGTTTACAAAGAAATAGATGCAAGCCGCCAAGAAGTTCACCGCGGAAGTCTGGAAGAACTGGTCGCTACCGCCGCCACCTTCTTTTTTCCCCTTCTGTAAAGACTCAAGCAATGTCTCAGCTGTCTCACTTGCTGCTGCAAGATTCGGAATATACTTCTTCTGAATAGGATTTACACGTCGGCTATACTCAACATCAACAAAGTTGATGATGTTGAACTTACAATCCTTTGGAGTATTTCCTTTCTTCTGATTGATGCGATAATGGTAATATAGCTTCTGTGCCAAAGTCGGGAATTTGTAATCATAGCAGACTAAGGCAAAGCCTTTTGCACTATGTTGTCGAATGAATGGCTCAATAATAGAGAATGTCTTACCGGAACCAGGAGTACCAACAACCCATGTACCTCGGAAAGGATTCTCGATATTCGCATAGCCTTCTCGGAATTTGCCTTTATAATAGAAACGCATTGGAATGTTTACCGAATATTTGTTCTCTCGAAGCTGTGTGCATTGCTCAAAGCTCTCGTTCTCCAGATTGAATCTATCTTTCAATAATCCTTCTTTCAAGAACTTTGAAATGTTATCCAAAGCAACGTGAACTAAGATTGTACCAACTACTGACATTAGCATATAGAAGATGATATTCAGGCGTATGGTATAGATTCTTGTCGATAAGAATCCTTCCCTACCTGTATGGCCAAAGTTGAAGAAAACAACAGCCAAGATAAGTAAGCCTACACCGAAAACAAATGGGTAAAGAACCTGTCGTCTGGCATCAAACTCTAACTGTTTCTTATTTCTGGTACCGATACAGGTGATGCAAACCAACAGGAATGTTGCTATCTTGCAATAAATCAGATTTCCATCGTTATAGATGAACCACTGTTTCATTCGTCCGTGAATATCACCAACGATACCATTCCAAAAGTCTAATATCTGAGGATCGAGGGCGAACATAAAGAACTCCAGAACCACTGATACATAAATCAGTGATCTGAAAATTTTATATGCCGTCTGTAATTCTTTACTTTCTTCCATTGCCATGGGCTACATTTTATTGATTGAGGGTGATGATAGGTCTTGCTTTGTGTGCCTGTAGTTTTGATGTTTCCAGCATGGCGCCACTTTCAAGCGAATAGAGCCAAGCTTTTGAACTCTGCATTCCGTCAACTTCTGTACTGGTCCAATACCAACATTCATCTGGTGAATTAGGTATCGGTGTTCCACCACATTCACTGATAACGTGGTTGATTGTGCCTTTCATGGCATACAGCAAACGCATCTGTGCCACTGAGGGAACATAGGCACTCTGATGGTCGTGCCATAAATCAAAGACACCCATTGCTAGTGGTGAATGAACATCTTTTGCATCGTAGAGCGCAAAGGTGTTCTTGTTGCCATCATACGCCGTAAGGCTTGCAGATGTACCTTGCGTAATGCCTAGGCTGTCGGCAAACATCACAGGAGATAGTTCATGCAGGTAAACGGCATAGCCTTGCCCCTGAACATTTTCGTCCTGATTGATATAGAATACCACGGCAATGGGTTCCTTCTTATTTGATTTAGCATCGGATAGAGTACGGATGCTTCCGTCCGTACATACTACATGACCAACTTTCATAGCTGTATCTGGAAATTCTTTATGTTCATCACAACTGGAAAGAACGAGTGAAGCGATTGCCATAGCAAGCAACATCATCTTCTTAGTTAGCTTTTTTATCTTGCTTATCATTGTCTATTCTGTTTTAGTTACCTGTCGGTAGTTTAATGCCAATCGCGATGCCGGTACGGAACAAATCCTGGCCTTTTATCATGCAATCACTCTTTACCTGCCAGTAGATCTTCCATCCACCTCGAAGTGAGTAGTTCTGTTCATAGCCCACATGAATGCCGGCTAAGAACTTATCGGTATCGGAGCCAAGAGAACCACCGATACGGAGGTTCCCATGGCTGTTTCTCATTCTGGTCACACAAGGCTTATAGGCGATGCCTAAACTCCATGTGCGATAATTCTTCCAGAACGATTCCGGGCAGATGTGTCCACAGGAGGCACATTCGTCCCACTTGATGCATGCATTTCCAAAGTATTCCCAAGCGTTGTGATACTTTGTTTCGTGTTCATAAGAAAGGGTAACATCAGCACTGTTCTCATAGAGCAGACCTACGCCTAATGAAACATGGTTGTTATTCTGGGCATTAGCAGCCATCCCCATGGTGAAGATGGTCAGCAGGGATAATATAAGTTTCTTCATCATTTAGTCCTCTTGAAGTAATACATTATTGAATCCGTCAGCACTCAGTACATCTTCATAGTCGATGCTCAGACTGATAGTACGACCCGAAATCTGTTTCTCACTCATTTCGATGCTCAGCACCTTGTCATTGGGGAATGTCATTTTCT
>RZZX01000276.1 GCA_009929715.1 Bacteroidia bacterium | reverse complement strand
TTGGGAAATACCGGTTCGGTAAGCTCTGCATTGGTGTTTGCTCAAAATGATTCAATTTATAAAGAAGGAGATCTGATTGTGCTTACTGTTTTTGGTGGAGGTTATTCTGCCGGTTCTTGTTTGATAAAGTGTTAAACATATAAATATAAATGTTATGAAATTATTGGAAGGAAAAGTAGCTATCGTAACTGGGGCTGCCCGTGGTATCGGTAAGGCGATTGCATTAAAGTTTGCAGCAGAAGGAGCTTCCGTTGCTTTTACAGATTTGGCTATTGACGACAATGCTCTGGCAACAGAAAAAGAGATAGCGGCTATGGGCGTTAAAGTGAAGGCTTATGCTTCTAACGCTGCCAATTATGAAGATACGCACAATGTGGTTGACCAGATTGTTAAAGATTTCGGACGTGTAGATGTGTTGGTTAACAATGCCGGTATTACTCGTGACGGTTTGATGATGCGTATGACAGAGCAACAATGGGATATGGTTATTAACGTAAACCTGAAGTCGGCTTTCAACTTTGTACATGCCATCACTCCTGTAATGATGAAACAAAAAAGTGGCAGCATTATTAATATGAGCTCTGTCGTGGGTGTTTCCGGAAATGCCGGACAGTGTAATTATTCGGCCTCTAAAGCCGGTATGATCGGTTTGGCCAAGAGTATTGCCAAAGAGGTAGGTTCTCGTGGAATCCGTGCCAATTGTATCGCTCCGGGATTTATCATTACAGAGATGACCGCTGTACTTACCGAAGAGGTAAAGGCCGAATGGGCAAAGAATATTCCGCTTCGTCGTGGCGGTACTCCGGAAGATGTGGCTAATGTTGCTACCTTCCTGGCATCCGACTTATCTTCTTACGTAAGTGGTCAGGTGATCCATGTTTGTGGTGGAATGAATATGTAATATGGAAGTTATCTACGAAGATAATCATCTGATTGCTGTAAATAAGACCTGCAGGGAAATTGTTCAAGGCGATAAAACCGGTGATACTCCACTCTCGGAGATATTAAAGGCTTGGTTGAAGGAGAAGTATGCCAAACCGGGAAATGTCTTTGTTGGTGTGGCACATCGTCTGGATCGTCCGGTTTCGGGATTGGTATTGTTTGCCAAGACCAGTAAGGCGCTTGCCCGTTTAAACGAGATGTTTCGTACCGGGGATATTAAAAAGACCTATTGGGCCATTGTGAAAAATAGTCCCCCTACAGAAGAGGGTACGTTGGAACACTGGTTGGTAAGGAACGAAAAGCAAAACAAAAGCTATGCTTATACGGAAGAAAAGCCCAATTCCAAAAAGGCTATCTTACATTATAAGCTGCTCGCACGATCGGATAATTACTACTTGCTGGAAGTCGACCTTAAAACTGGCAGACATCATCAGATACGGTGTCAGCTGGCTAAAATGGGTTGTCCTATTAAAGGCGATTTAAAGTACGGTTCTGAACGATCCAATAAGGATGGCGGGATTAGTCTTCATGCACGCAAAGCCCAATTTATTCATCCGGTCTCCAAAGAGCCGGTAGAAATAGTGGCATCGGTTCCGGATGACTCTCTGTGGAAAGGAATAACAGCTTCGTTGATTTAATAAATAACGGGTATCTATAAATAGTAGATACCCGTTTTTGTT
>RZZX01000115.1 GCA_009929715.1 Bacteroidia bacterium | reverse complement strand
GCGCGTTTGAAGGTCGCTTTATCCGCTGCACCACGAATAAACTGTGGTTCCCCCTTCACCGGGATGTAGACAATCAGCGGAATGCTTGTAGCGTTAAACACCCCAGCCAGTTCCTTCTCTTTATCCACATTCACCTTATAAATAGTCACCTGACCGGCATACTCCTTAGCCAACTGATCCATGATGGGAGCCACTTGTCGGCACGGGCCACACCAAACCGCATATAAATCGATGATAACCGGTTTATGACCCTTGTAGTTCCACGTTTTAGAGACGGTGTAGTCAAAGATCTCTTTTTGAAATAACTCTTTAGTCATGGCGATGACCTCCCCTTTGGCTGTACTCTTTTTCTCTTGCGGTACACTTGGTAAACCATTGGTCGCATGCAGCGAAAAGCTCGCTAATGCTAAGCCGATTAAGGCAACTAATTTTCTCATTTTTTAAATTGACTAAATTAAGTGGTATATTGTTCGATCACAGCTTGCAGAGCAGACGCTTGTAGCACGCCCGAATTTCTCCAAACCTGTTTGCCATTCTTAAATAAAATCAGCGTAGGAACCGCCTGTATGCGATATTCCGTAGCCAATCCCTCCTGCTTATCAATATCTATCTTCACGATTCGAGCTTTTTCGCCCACCCCTCGTTTCACCTCCTCAAGAATAGGTTTCATAGCCTTACATGGGCCACACCATTCTGCAAAGAAATCGACCAATACTACGGCCTCCGACTCTATAACATGCTTAAATTTCTCCATAATTTATCTCCTTTCATGCGATTAATAATTCTATTTGTCTGTTTGTAAGATAACGTCGAAGAAAAACTTTTTGTTCAATGAGGTGCGTTTCATTCCATTTTGAAACTCCCGTGTGCAACGAAAAAACTCGTCCGAGAAAAGTGGTCGACCATGCGTCATGCCCTTTTCCGGACGAGTTTGATAAAAGATATTTAAGCTCACTAAACAGCTTATTCGGCGATGCTTAACTCCTTGATCAAGTGCGATGCACCGGCAAATTTATCAATGATAAACAGCGTGTAGCGAATATCCACACACGCAGCCCGTTGCAAGACCGATTCAAAAGCAATGTCGCCTGTGAGTCCCTCGAAGTTCCGGTCGAATCCCGTACCGATCAGTTCCCCTTTCGCATTAAAGACCGGGCTTCCCGAGTTTCCACCCGTATTATCCGTATTCACGATGAAACACACCGGCATCTCACCCTTCTGACCATACCGACCGAAATCCTTGTTCTCATAAAGCGTCTTCAGTTTCTGAGGAACCACAAACTCCCAATTGTTCGGGTCCTCTTTCTCCATCACCCCTTTCAAGGTCGTCTGCCAGTTATACATCACCCCATCTGCCGGAGAATAAGGCAACACCTTTCCGTAAGTCAGACGAAGCGTTGAGTTGGCATCCGGATAAATAGCCTGCCCATTAGCCTGCTTCAAATCCATCACCCCTTTCACCCACACCTTGTGAGCAGCATCATAATTCTTATTCGCTTCCGCCATAGCCATTGCCGTCTCTTCGATTCCTTTAGAAACCGACTCTCTGAGCAGCACCAACCAGTCGCCTTGCAAGCGTTTCAAATTCGGTTTCCGGATAAAGTTATCAAAGCTGGCCTGACTACCGAAAATAGAATGATCAAAGCACGCATCCACAAACGCGTCACTATCACCTTTAAAGCGCGAGTCGATCACCTTAAAGATCGTGATACGCTGCTCCTTAGGAATATATTGCGTATAAGTCTTGAACAATCGCTTCGCCACGATACGTTCCACCTGACGGAAAGGAACCTCCTCAAAATAGTTCTTTGCTTTTCCAGACAACTCCGCTACTGTAGTCTCCACAGCCCCTTTATCCTTCGATTTCAGAGCTGCCTCAAGCGGCGCCGTAGACGGGAAGTACATAAACTCCATCCCCTTCACAAACACCTCATTCAAAGCCTGTTGGTGATACATCGCCTCATGCCGATGCGCCACAATAGAGCGAATCTCCTCGAAAGCCTTCTGATACGCCTCGTCGCCTTTCGCCTTTCCGCTAGCCAACAAAGCCTCCTGTTGTTCCCGTTTGGCCTCCAGCACCTTCAAACGCACCAATCCCTGATTCATGCCGATCGCATTCTTCCAGTAATTGGCCGATGAAGCATAGATACTCGCATAATGAATACGCACAGCCGGATCCTTTAACATCTGCTCCATGAGCACCTCCTGCCGATCACCCCGTACATGCTCACGCATAAAGTTGACCGTTTGCATCCGTTCCTCCACCTCATCCGAGATCATATACCGCCAGTTCCGTCCGGGGAATCCCATGACAAACGTAAAGTCACCCTCTTGCACCCCAGCCAGACTAATCTTAATATGCTGTTTCACCTGCAAAGGCACATTCTTAGGCGAGTAAGCAGCCGGTTTCCCATTCACATCGGCGTAGATACGAAACAACGAAAAGTCGCCCGTATGCCGTGGCCACATCCAGTTGTCCGTATCCGCTCCAAACTTCCCAATCGATGAAGGCGGTGCCCCCACCATGCGGATATCACTATACACTGTTTTAACAAACAGATAATACTTATTTCCCCCGTAGAACGCCTTCAGTTCCAGTTTAGTAGCCGGAGAAAGCTCGATCTTCTCCGCTTCGGCAAACCGTTTAGCCACCTTACTCAAGTAAGCAGGCGACAAATAGTTCGTTCCGTTCGGATCCTCATCCTTCTTCAGCTGCTCATTCACATACGCCGTTACATCCAAGATACGGTCTATAAACGTTACCGTCAGATCCTTACAAGGCAATTCCGCATCCCGGTTCATGGCCCAAAAGCCCTCCGTGAGATAATCATGCTCCACACTACTATGCTGCTGAATAGCCCCATAGCCACAATGATGATTCGTCAGCACCAAGCCCTCCGATGAGATCACCTCACCCGTACAGCCCCCACCGAAGTGAACCACCGCATCCTTCAGAGAAATGCCAGTTGTGTTATACACCTGTTCGATAGGCATCAACAAGCCCATCTCCTGCATAGCCACCGCATTCTGTGTTTTCAGGTCAGTCAGCATCCACATCCCCTCGTCGGCTTGTGCGCCGAACGAAGAGAGTGCCAGAGCTGAGATGACGAGTAATTTTTTCATCTCTTATTCCAGTTATATTATTCCACAATAGTCATTTCATCAATCAAACGGCTACAGCCACCAAGCTTCTCAAGGATAAACAACACATAACGAATATCCAAGTTGATACACCGTTGCAAGTTATTATCGAAATTGATGTCACCACTCAGAGACTCCCAGTTGCCATCGAACGCACAACCGATCAATTCCCCCTTATCATTCAGCACCGGGCTACCAGAGTTACCCCCCGTGATATCATTGGTAGTCAAGAAGCACACCGGCATATCCCCGTTAGGCAACGCATAGCGACCGAAGTCCTTGTTCACGATCAACTCCTTCAGCTTAGCCGGTACCACAAACTCCCGATCATTCGGGTTCTCCTTTTCAAGAATCCCCTTCGTTGTTGTAAAGTAGTTAAAATCCACCCCATCTTTCGGGCTATATGACTTCACGTTACCATACGTCAAGCGCAAAGTAAAGTTCGCATCCGGGTAAGACGGCACAGGCAACTTCATCTCACCCAATCCACGCAAATACGTTTTATGAAGCAATTGCAAGTCATCCAAAAGCGTACCGAATCCCTCACGCAACACATTCAACCGATCGAACTTCGCCCGCGAGTACGCCGTAGCCAAATCCTTCTCAATCGCTTTCACGCTAGGCTTCTTCACGAACTTATCGAAGTTGGCCTGATTAGACAAGATCGAGTTATCATACATCTCATCAATAAAGCGGTTATAATCCCCCTTATATTTCGTTTCGATCACCTGATAAAAAGCCGGGCGTTTCTCTGTCGGGATCATCTCCGCGTACAATGGGAACAACACCTTAGCCACCTTGCGATCCACCTCATGATCATAATCCTTGTTGTGAATATCCGCAAACACCTGCTTGAGCGACTCCAAATTCGCATTCACAGCCGAGTCATTCTTCTCCTCCAACGCCTTCTTCAAGTTCTCCATTACCATGAACGGGCTACCAAACTCAATGCCACTAAAGAACACCTCAGTCAGCACCGTAAAGTCATACTTAACAGGCGCCGTTTGAGCCACCGCCTCATTAATCTTACCCACTACCGCTGCATACTCCGCATTATTCTCCTTCGCAGCAAACTCAGCAAACTTCGCCTCCTGTTCCGCTTTAGTACCCAACACATTATTATCGACAATCGCCTTATTCATACCGATTGAATTCTTCCAGTAATTGCTCGATCCCGCATACTTACTTGCATACTGAATACGTACCTTATCACTAGCCGCCATCTCCTTTTTCAAGACATCCTGACGAGCCCCACGCACACGGATACGCGGTTCATTCTCAGACTCCATGCGCTCCTTCACCTCCGAAACAGTCAAGTAACGGCTTGTACGTCCTGGGAATCCCATCACCATGGCATAATCGCCCTCTTGCAATCCCTTCAGAGAGATCGACAAATGTTTAGGTGTTTTTAAAGGCACGTTTGCAGCGTTATACTCAGCCGGTTCACCGTTGGCATCGGCATACACACGAAACATCGAGAAGTCCCCCGTGTGACGAGGCCACATCCAGTTGTCCGTCTCCCCACCGAATTTTCCTACCGATGACGGTGGAGCCGCTACCATGCGAATATCCGAGTACACCTTCTTGTAGAACATGAAGAACTTATTACCCGCATAAAAAGGCAACACCTGTGGAACGATCCCCTTCTTACCATTCAAGTCACTCTTCTTATAAAGCTCCTGCGCCAACTTTCTCAAGAACCCATCACTATACGATTCCGATTCCGTGATCTCTTTCGATTGAATTTTCTCATTCACCAAGTCCGTTACATCCACGATACGTGCGATAAACGTAAACTTCAGTCCCGGTGTAGCCAATTCCTGATCCTTCGACATGGCCCAAAAGCCATCCGTCAAGTAATCATGCTCCACACTACTGTGCTGTTGGATTGAACCATAGCCACAGTGGTGATTCGTTAAGATCAAGCCCTCGCCCGATACGATCTCACCCGTACAGCCACCGCCAAAGATTCCCACTGCATCCTTCAGAGACACCCCATTCGGGTTATACAACTCCTCCGCTTCGAGTTTCAAACCCTGCTTCTTCATTAAATCAATCGAATGCTGCTGTTGCATCAATTGCATCAACCACATTCCCTCATCGGCTTTAGCCGAGCAAACGATCAGCGCTGTGAGCGCTAAAACGTACAATTTCAATTTGTTCATCTTAATAATAACTATAATTAAATTCTCTTCATTTTAATCGCCTCCATCACGTTGGCCGGAGCCCGTTTGTTCATCAGTTCATTCTTCATAAAATCCATGTACGGCGCAGCATGTTTAAAGAACTGATAATACCCCTTACAGAGATAATTCAGTCCCGGTTCGCCATCCGCAGTTACTGCAAACCGATTCTTCGGGCAGTCGCCGTTACATGCAAACAAGAACTCACACTCCCGGCACTGTTTAGGCAGCGACGTCTGTTTCATCTTTCCAAATTCATATTGTCTTTCGCTGTGCATCATCTCCACCAGCGTTTTCTCATAAATATTTCCCAGCTTATACTCTGGGAATACAAAGTGGTCACACGAGTAAACATCTCCGTTGAACTCAATCACCCCCGCATGTCCACACGTCTTAGCCATCGAGCAGACACCAGGCTGCTCACCAATCCAGTTGGCCAATGTCGAATCAAAGATCTGAATAAAATAGTCCCCCACATCATTCCGTACCCACTCATCGAACAGCGTACACAAGAAATTCCCCCACTGCTCCGGAGAGACCGAAAACTCTGCCAGTTCCGCCTTTTGATCCTTCAGAGACGCCAAGTGCCGTCCATCGCCATGCGGAGCCATACGTTCCACGATTGGCGCAAACTGGATAAACTTCGATCCGATCTCCTTAAAGAACCGGTAAAACTCCAGCGGATAATCCGCATTAAAATCGTTCACCACCGCCATGGCATTCCATTCCACGCCATGCTTTTTCAGCAAGTTGATACCCTGCATCACCTTCACAAACGACGGTTTCCCCTGTTTATTCTTGCGATACTCATCGTGAAACTCCTGAGGTCCATCGATCGAGACCCCCACCAACCAATTATTCTCCCGAAAGAACTCACACCACTCATCCGTGAGTAGCGTCCCATTCGTTTGAATACAATTATCGATTGTTCGTCCGCGTGCATACTTCTTCTGAAGCTCCATCGCCTTCTTATAGAACGATAAAGGACGCATCAACGTCTCTCCTCCGTGCCAAGTAAACAGCACCTGCGGCATCGTTTGCGAGTTAATATACTCCTCGATGAACTTCTCCAATAATTCATCGCTCATCACATGTTTGGGATTCTCCTTATATAGATTTGATTTCTCCAGATAATAACAATAATCGCATGCAAGATTGCACAGCGCACCAACCGGCTTCACCATGACGTAAAGCGGTTTAGCAAAAGGGGCAAATGTAGAATTTTTCATAGATGCAAAAATATGAAAACTTCTTGAAAAAAAAAACCTTTGTCCGTAGAATATAAGGTTAATTAAAGAAATCTTATCCACAGAATGATTAAATAATAATAAAAAGTTTTCTAGGTTTCGGCAGACCGATTACCTTTGCATCCCAACCAATTTAAGTGTTTATCGTCATGAAGTGGATTCAATTTTTACCGTTATCAGTTCTGTTCCCCCTTTTAAGTTCTTGCACCCAAGGTTATAAGATAGAAGGCACCTCCTCGGCCAGCTCGTTGGATGGCAGGATGCTCTATATCCAGTGCCTGCGTGGTGATAAATGGGAGAAGATCGATTCCGCCGAAGTGGTTCACGGTAAGTTTTGCATGAAAGGGAAAGTAGACTCCACCCAGATGGTTGCTCTATACATGGGCGATGTGAGCATTATGCCCTTTGTTTTAGAGAGTGGTAAGATTCGGATCGAACTCTCCGATGAGAAGATGGACGTTTCCGGTACCACCTTGAACAAAGCCCTATACACCTTTATCGACAAGAAGAATGCGATGGATCTAGAGCTAGCCGGTTTAGATAGGAAAGAGGCCCGTATGGTGCTCGATGGAGCCGATCTGAACGTCGTTCAGCAACAGCTAAAGCATGAACAAGACTCTCTGCTCACAGCGATGAATCAATACGTCAAAGGGTTTATAGCCGACAATTACGAGAATGCTCTTGGTCCTTCTGTGTTCATGATGCTTTGTAGCAGTTTACCTTATCCGATATTAACCCCTCCGTTGGAAGAGATCATAAAAGACGCTCCCTACTCTTTTAAATCGAACAAGCTCGTTCAGGAGTTCCTGACCAAAGCCAAAGAGAATAGACGCTTGCTCGATGAACAACGTCTGTTGGAACAGAATGTAGGGCATAGCAATTAAAACGCTTGCCCGTTCCGTCCTGTCAGTTCCGTCAGACTATTTTAGTCCACATCCTGATCGGCATTTCTAACCATTCCCCGGTGTTTTTCAGGGAGAGCACTTTCCACCGCTGCATACGCCTCATTCAGGGTCGCTTTAATTGCTTCGGCGCCCCTTCCTTTCGGTTCAATCGGTTCATGTATGGTTAAGATCATGCGGTGCGGGTGAATCCATTTGCCGTTGCGTGGTAGAATTTCGAAAGAGCCATCGATGGTGACCGGCACCACTGCCAGTTGCAAGTCATCTGCCAACTGGAAAGCTCCGCGTTTAAAGTACCCCATGTGCCCGGTGAAGGTGCGTGCCCCTTCGGGGAAGACCACCAGTGACACCCCATCTTTGAGAGAATTCTTCGCCTGTTTAATGGTTTGTAGCACCTTTTTTGGACCTGAGCGATCCACAAAAATATGTCCCGCACTCTCGCACGCCTTCCCTACGAAGGGGAGTTTGCGTAGACTCTTCTTCATCATCCATTTAAAGTTCCGTCCCAAGAAGCCATAGATTAGAAAGATATCGAATGAGCCTTGGTGGTTGGGAACGAAGATGTACGATGTTCGTTTATGTAGCTTTTCCCGTCCCACTACTTTGACGGGGATCAGTAGGAATAAGCAGACCAACTGTGACCATATTTTTCCGGGATAATACCCCCAGATGTGTGCCCCACCGATGAGCGAACCGATGATCGTGACTACAGCCGTCAGTATGGTTAAGACTAGTAAAATAGGCAATGCGATGCCAATCTGATAAATGTAATATAGAATTTTCATGTCTCTTTCATTAGAAATGCAAATATACATTTTTCTTTTTTAAAAGTAGGATAGAGGGACAGGATATGTGGCGGAGTGAGAGACGTTTTTTTAGTTCAATCTACTAGAGACTCCTTGAGGCCGAGAAAATGCAGCACATAAGCGGTGCTTTAGGTCCTCTAAAGCGGTGCTTTACGACCTCTAAAGCGGTGCTTTCTGACTGCTAAAGCGGTGCTTTTAAGAATGTCCCTTGAAGCTGTGACTTCTACTGGAAATGGTTGTCACTTTTAGAGGTTAGTTACTAAATAAGTTGTTTCATTTTATTATTCGTTACTGAAAACGTGGTCATTTTCTTC
>RZZX01000275.1 GCA_009929715.1 Bacteroidia bacterium | reverse complement strand
TTTGCTGATAGCATTGCTTGTTCTTGTATAGGCATTCTGTACGGCTTGCATTCCCCATTGGGTGAAGCTGTTTCCTGTATTGTTGTTCATGGAAACATTGCCGGTCATGGCACTGGATGCCACATCTTTTGACGTTTCTCTGAACTGACTGCTTGGTACATAAAGTCCTTCAAGCCCATCGGTGTCATAGATTGACAAGTTGACTTTTACCAGTTCATCGCCAACTAACAGACTATTGACAGATCCTTTCACTCGCTGAGAGCCGAAGCCACTCATGATGGCGTAGATATACGAGCCTTTGTGTACTACCATATCGTTAAATTCTACATCGTCCAAAAGTCTTAGTCGTACTCTTGAACCATCAACAGCCTTGATGTTCTCATCAATAATGGCTTTAATCAAATGAGGTTCTGGTTCGTTTTCTGATAGCGTATTGAAATACTTAGAAGATGTTTTGGTTCGTTTTACCACGTCGTTGGCTTGGGAATCATCTTCAAGAGCTGAGACCTTTTTCTCATTTATATCAATCTTACCCTTTAATTGGGTACCTGGCTCCATCGTGTCACTATCAACCTTTCCATTATCGGAGGTAGGTGGATTCTGCAATCCCTTTTGTCCTTTCAATCGGGCTTCGGCAAGAGCTTTGTTCAGTTCATCCAAAGTTTCCTGCTCTCGCTTTTGGTTACGAGCTAGTCTTTCAGCTTCACTAAGATTGATGTCAGCGGAGTTGCCAGCCATATCCTTGCCTTTATCCGCACTTTGACGAAGCTTTTCTTCAAGTTCAATCTCCTTGATACGTTCTGCAGCAGCTGCATCAAGCTTTGCCAAGTCTTCCTGAGAATATTTTGAATCGTAGTCCTCTGTCTGTGGTTCGTCATCGTCTCTGTCGATATTTTCAACGGCAGAAAAATCCTGTACACCTCCAAATGACTTCTGCATATTGGCATACTTACCGCCGATACCATCATTCTTAATTTGGGCTTTAGGAAGTGTAGGATTTAGATATTCAGTACTCTCCAAGGTGCTTGGAGCTTCAACGGTCTCCGTATAGAATATGTCGATAATCAGATAGCCACATCCTAAAAGCAAAGGATATAGTATAGCCGGTAACGCATATTTCGGAGCTTTCCAATTGATGTTACTTAATTTCATGTTTCTGTATTTGTGGGTTCATCATCTTTATTGAATCTCGTTGTGCCTGCCTTTTGGCATGAATGGCTTTCAGCACATCTTCCTGTCTTTGCGTGGCTGTTGTGTTGTGGTTCTTAGCCTTATAAACCATGGCAAAACGGTAGGTATTGAATGTAAAGGAACATATCACTGTACCAAAGACTAGTGTCAGGAACAGGTTTCGATGCTCATTTGCGAATTTCTGTACTCTTGCTGCAAAGCGGTCTATGCCGGACCACCTTGCAAACTTTCGTCCTGTTTCAACTTCATTTTCGTAGCGTTCCTTGTATTTTGGATCGTCCTTGTCGGGCATCTTTTCGCCCAGTATCATTTTCTTCCAGCTCATAATCAATAGTTTACTTTGGTTTTCTGTTCAATGTCTTTGTTCAGCAAGGTTCTCCAGTTTACAACCAACAATCCATGAGGGTTGTTATCGGTTCGTGGAACACGTTTCAAC
>RZZX01000274.1 GCA_009929715.1 Bacteroidia bacterium | reverse complement strand
TGAAACAGATAAATAAATTCATTCCTAAAAGAGTAAGGAGAAACGATCATGATACAAAATCTTGATGTATTTTTATGGAATCGGAAAGTAGGTACATTGGTAGCCTATAAGGAGAAATACAAAGAAAAGGTATGCTTCTATTTCGACAGTGACTTTATAAAGGGCGGTTATGACATCGCTCCACTGCAAGCCCCAATAAATGGTGTAACTGCCCAACGTGGGTTGCCTGTCTATGCGGAGGATGATAAGATTTTTGGTGGTTTGCCCTCTTTCATAGCCGATTCACTGCCTGACCATTGGGGAAATAGAGTATTCAATGAATGGGCGAAAGCGCATCATATAAAATCCCGTGACCTGTCATCACTTGACCGCTTGGCATACATCGGTAGGCGAGGTATGGGAGCGTTGGAGTTTATACCTCCTGCCGCAGAAGAAATGGAAAAGCCGTTTAAAGTGGAGATTGCCGACCTGCATAGGCTTGCCCATGCTGCCTTGAACGAGGCTAAGGGCTTCAAGGCTGAGATGCAACCCGACTTGATGATTGAAAGCCTGTTCAAGGTGGGAACATCGGCTGGTGGCCGTAGAGCGAAAGCAATCATCCATGTGAATACAGAAACCAATGAGTGCTATTCGGGACAGGTAAACGCTCCCGCATCCGGCTTTACCCCGATGATTATCAAATTTGATGAGCATCTTGACCTGCCAACAACACGTATCGAATATAGCTATTACCTGATGGCGCGGGACGCGGGGATGGAAATGATGCCATCAATGCTGATTGAGGGCGAGAAGGAAGCGCATTTCCTGACGGAACGGTTTGATCGTAAAGGAAATGAGAAAATTCATATTCAGACTTTGGCGGCAATGAATCCGGGAGCGGACAGCTATGAGTCCCTGTTTGATACCGCCTGTCGCATCGGTATCGTGCCGGCGGAGATGCAGCGGTTGTTCCTGTCCATGACCATGAATGTGCTTGGAGGAAACGTGGATGACCACAATAAGAATTTCAGCTTCATGATGGGGCAAGACGGCGTATGGCATATTACCCCTACGTATGATTTTACATTCTCGGTCGATCCGTCGGCACCGGGATATGTAAACCGTCACTGCATGACCATAAACAACAAAAACTCTGCCTTTGAACGTGGAGATTTGCTTGAGGTGGCTAAGAAATACAATATAAAAGGGGCTGATTCCCTGATAGAAAAGGCAATCGGTGTTGTCGGTGACTACGAGCAATATGCACATATAGCAGGGGTTGATGGCTATTGGAGCCACCAAATAAAAGAGGAAATTAACGACCGTATTGAGATGTTATCAGAAATGTCTCGACAGAATAGATTCCACCGATGAAATTTTGCTTTGGATGGCTTTTTTGCTACTTTATCCAAGTGTTGGAATAAAGTAGCAGAAACCGAAAAAAATATCTTGCATTTCCATTTTCTTCTTATATTTATTTGAATAATATGTAAATAAAAGTCATTAATTAATAGGCGTTTACTTTATGATTGCATATAACAATATATGTTATACCCGTTGGCGGAATTAAATTAGTGCATATTTAATTTGTCCAATGGGTTTGTTATTAATCTTGTTTATATATTGAAGGATTGTAAGTGCACTAATTT
>RZZX01000114.1 GCA_009929715.1 Bacteroidia bacterium | reverse complement strand
TTCATAACTGTACATTTGTTTGTGAATATTCAAATATACAAATTATACAGCAGTTTTCTGCTTTATATCACTATCACTCGAAATGTCGGATGAACCAAATTTCTGACCGATACGAAGATTTGGGCGGAGGCCACCGCTACCGAGCGTGCTTCCCTTCAGCGTTATACGTTCCCGAAGGAGCGAGATGGACGGGTGATGATCGATCTACACATCCCGTCGGAGTATGATTATCTGTTGAAGGAGGTACAGATGCGTCGGGTGAGCGATTACCGCATTGAGGGGTATAGCCATCAGCTCTCGCCCCGTCCCACGGTTTGGAGCAATGATGCCGACCAGGATTATACGGTTCACTTTGTGCTAGAGTTCGATGCGCCGATCAAAGCTATCGGCGGTTGGCTTAATGAGGCGGGGGTGACAGCCGATCGGATCGAAGGTCAGGAGCTGAAGGATGCGGGGATGTATGTGGAGTTCGATACCCATCGGCACCCGGTGGTGCAGGTGCGTTGTGGCATCTCCTTGGTGAGCATTGCCAATGCGGGCGAGAATCTGAAAACGGAACTCTCCGACCCGTTCGGTTGGAACTTTGAGGCGGTGGTGGCGCATCAGAAAGGGGTGTGGAACGAGCTGCTTGCACGTCTGATGATCTCTACCGATGATCGGTTGGAGAAGGTGCGTTTCTATACCAATATGTATCGGGCACTTTGTCGGAATACGTGGAGTGATGTGAACGGCCAATGGATGTCGCCCGATGAGCAAGTACAGCAACTCGAAGACCCTAAGCAGCGCGCTTTGGGCTGTGATGCTTTCTGGAACACGTTTTGGAACCTGAATCAGTTTTGGAACTTGGTGACGCCCGAATGGTCTTCGCGCTGGGTGCACTCTCAGTTGGCCCTCTATGACACCAACGGCTGGCTGGCCAAAGGCCCTGCCGGCATGGAGTACATCCCCGTGATGGTGGCGGAGCATGAGATCCCGATGATGGTATCGGCCTATCAGATGGGTATTCGTGATTACGATGCCAAGAAGATGCTGGAGGCGGTGAAGAAGATGCAGACCACACCGGCTATGCCTGTGGCAGGGGGCTTTGCGGGCAACCGTGATCTGGTGCCTTACCTGAAACATCACTATGTGCCGATGGAGAAGGGACGCTTCTCGAACTCGCTGGAGTATGCGTATGACGACTGGACAGTGGGGCAGTTGGCCAAGGCACTCAACCGACCTGAAGAGTATGCTACCTTCAGTGCACGTGGCGAGTGGTGGCGCAATGCTATCAACGCCAACAATGGTTATGCGCACCTACGCGATAGTACCGGGCGGTTTATCCCCGATTTCGATCCGTTCCACTCCGGTAGCAACACCCATTATGTGGAGGGTAATGCCTGGCAACTCACTTATTTTGTGCCTCAGAACCTGCCGGGACTGATTCAAACCATCGGAACGAAGAACTTTGTAGAACGACTCAATTGGGGGTTTCAGGCGAGCGAGCCTTGGCGGTACAATGCCCCGAATGATCAGTATTGGGACTATCCCGTGGTACAGGGCAATCAGCAGTCCATGCACTTTGCTTTTCTCTTTAACTGGGCCGGCTGCCCGTGGCTCACACAGAAGTGGAGCCGTTCCATACTCGATCGTTATTATGGCTATGGAGTTGCCAACGCCTACTTGGGCGATGAAGATCAAGGACAGATGAGCGCTTGGTTCGTGATGGCAGCGTTGGGACTTTTTCAGACCGATGGCGGTTGCCGGGTGGATCCCATTTATGAGATAGCCAGCCCGCTCTATCGCAAGGTGGTGATCGACCTCGGCCACCGTTACCAACGAGGCAGGCAGTTTATCATCCAAGCGCACAAGGTGTCGCGAAAGAATAAGTATGTGCAACATGCTACGCTGAACGATATCCCACTAGAGAACTTCTATTTCCCGGCATCGGAACTCCTCAAAGGTGGTGAGCTGATCTTGGAGATGGGCCCTCGCCCCAATAAGCAGTGGGGGGTATGCCATTGAATGATTAAAAAAGTCTAATTATCGGTAGGGAAGAGAAGTTAATAGCTTCTCTTCCCTTTTTTCTCGCTTCTTTTTCCTATTTTTGTCTGACAGATAGCTACTTAAATACGACACGATATGAAACGTTACAACCTTTTTCTATTCTCATTCGTCCTTTTCCTTGGGCTTTCTATGGGTCTGAAAGCCAGCGTGAACCCCAAACCGTTTGTGATTCCCGAACTCAAAGTGTGGAAAGGAGCCGAGGGAACCTTTGTGCCTACTGAGCGCACGCGAATAGTCTATCCGGCTCATCAGCAGAGTCTCAAGCAGGTGGCCGATCGCTTAGCGGAGGATTGTCTAACGATGTTTGGACACCGACTGGAGGTGGTGGCTGGTAAAGATCGTGCCGGTGATGTGGTGCTGGCTCTTCGGGCCGATAAGAAGCTCGGGCAGGAAGGGTATGCCATCCGAATAGCGGACAGAATCAGGCTCACGGCACCGGAACCGATCGGCGTTTATTGGGGCACACGGACGTTGCTCCAAATAGCCGAGCAGAACGAAGCGCATAGCTTGCCTAAAGGGGTTTTGCGCGACTATCCCGATTATGCCATGCGGGGCTTTATGATCGACTGCGGACGGAAGTTTATCCCCATCGATCTGCTGCGCGACTATGTGAAGATTATGTCTTATTATAAGATGAATACTTTTCAGATTCATCTCAACGACAACGGATTTAAGAAGTATTTCGAGAACGATTGGGCGAAGACTTATGCCGCTTTTCGGTTGGAGTCGGAGACCTTTCCGGGATTGGCGGCACAAGATGGTTATTACACCAAACGTGAGTTTATCGACCTGCAAGTGCTGGCCGAGAACCAGTTTGTAGAGATCATCCCGGAGATCGATGCCCCAGCACATACGCTGGCTTTTGCTCACTATAAGCCCGAACTGGGCAGTCAGGAGTATGGCATGGATCACCTCGATCTGTTTAACCCGGAGACGTACCGCTTTATGGATGCGCTTTGGAAGGAGTATCTCGGAGGTGATGAGCCGGTGTTCCGTGGTAAACGGGTGCACATCGGGACCGATGAGTATTCTAATAAGAAGAAAGAGGTGGTGGAGAAGTTCCGGGAGTTTACCGACCGATACATCCGTTATGTGGAGAGTTTCGGCAAACAGGCTTGTTTGTGGGGTGCTCTTACGCATGCGGCGGGAGAGACGCCGGTGAAGGCGGAGAATGTCATCATGGGGGCGTGGTACAACGGTTATGCGGAGCCTAAGGAGATGGTGAAGCAGGGGTATCGGCTCATCAGTGTACCCGATGGCTTGGTTTATATCGTGCCGGCTGCGGGTTATTATTATGATTACTTGAATACGGCTCATCTTTATAAGAACTGGACACCGGCTCATGTGGGCAAGGTGGTGTTCGATGAGGCCGATCCGGCTATTCTTGGGGGGATGTTTGCGGTTTGGAATGACCACGTGGGTAATGGCATTACAACGAAGGATATTCACCACCGGGTCTATCCGGCACTGCAAACGTTGGCCGTGAAGATGTGGACGGGCGTGCAGACAGCGTTGCCCTTCGAGCAGTTTGACGGCCAACGAATGGCTTTGAGTGAAGCTCCGGGGGTGAATCAGTTGGGCCGCTTGGGAGGGGCACCGGGGTTGGTTTATCGGCAGGAGGTGGTGGTGCCGCAGAGCACCTTGCCTTGTCGGGAGATAGGTTACAACTACCGGGTGACGTTCGATGTAGAGGTGACCGATGAGGTGATGGGAACGGAGTTGTTCCGCTCGCCCGATGCGGTGTTCTATCTTTCGGACCCTATTCGTGGGCTGTTGGGTTTTGCACGAGACGGCTATCTGAATACGTTCAATTATCGTCTGCACAAGGGGGATAAGCTCACCATCGGTGTGAGTGGCGACCGACAGGGCACTAAGCTGTGGGTGAACGGCCGGTTGGTGGAGGAGCTGAACCCTCGCAAGCTCTACTTTAATGAGGGGAAGGATAGCGTGACCGAGATGCGGACGCTGGTCTTTCCACTGGAGAAAGCAGGGGCGTTCCGGAGTCGGATCACGCAACTGAAGGTCTATCGGGAGGAGTAAACGTGTCTGCCCCCCCCCTTCTATATATTGATGATGAGTCCTGAAGTGTCTATTCTTTTGTTTTGATTTAGAGGTCGCTTTTGGGGCTGTTTTGGGAGAGTTTTTTTGTTAATTTCCTCATAATGACAGAGTAAAAGGCGTGTTGGTCTGAACCTTTTTGAAACGGTCTTGTTTTAAATGTTGGTCTTTATAGTTTTTATTGATGGTTTTTCAAGAGTTAATCGAGTTTAAAATGGAGGATAATCATGAAATTAATTAATTATTCGGTCATACGTGCTTTGTTTGCACTTATTGTAGGATTGGTATTAGTCTTTTGGCCCGATTTTGCGGCTACGTATATGATCGTGATAGTGGGTTTTGGTTTTTTAATACCTGGGTTGATTCATTTATTTAGCTATCTTTTACAGAGGAAATCGGCTACTACTACTTCGGATTTTTCGCCTTCTCCCTCTTCTTTGTTGCGTTTTCCCATCGAAGGAGTTGGTTCGGTTCTTTTTGGAATGTGGCTTATCATAATGCCCTCTTTTTTTATTGATATACTGCTTTTCTTGTTGGGTTTAATACTGGTTATAGCAGGTGGGCAACAGCTCATCTCATTGGGAGTAGCTCGGCGTTGGATCACCGTACCTTGGGGGTTTTATATGACCCCGATTTTGATTTTGTCTGTTGGCCTGTTTATGCTGATTAAGCCCACGGAAACCCGTCGGACGGCTTTTATCTTGATGGGGGCAACGGCCATAGTGTATGCCATCATGGAGCTGTTCTACTGGTTTAAGTTCATGCGCTATCGGCCTATCCATGAACTGGAAGGAGCTGAGCGGGTCGACGAGATGAAGGAGTAATGGCTGTGCTTGGTGCGGGCTTCTTAGCTTGATCTTGTCTTGAATAGTCTTGCTGCTACATCTCATGCGGTCGACTTACCCAAACGGAGCGGTCCGTTTGCTTAATAGGAGCGGTCTGTTTATTCGAACGGAGCGGTCCGTTTTAACTGTGCTGATCTCCCGACCGCTTAAATTTCATAAAAAACGGTCTACTCTTCTGCTATTTGTGATGATATGCTTATTTTTGTCTGTGCAAAAATTAATCTAACTAACAAATAATGAAAAAACTTATTTTATTATCTGCTGTTCTCTTGGGCTTGAGTGCCGGGCTGACCTCTGTTTGGGGGGCCTCTTCTTCTAAGTTGTTGTCGAAACTCAAAAAGGCCAAGGGGGTGGTGGTTACCTACCAATCGTCGAGCGATGGAACGGTTTATCCGGGCAAGCTGGTGATGACTGTTTCTGGCAATGCGGTAGCTATTGTTTCCGTGAAGGGAGATGACGCCGAAGAGGGCGCACTTAAAGAGGAGAACTTTATCGATTATAGCGGCAAGAAGAGTTTTAGTCGGACGCAGCTACCCGACAGTCGTTTTATCTCTACCGCAACCCCTTTTGAGTTCAATAAAGGACTTACAGTGGTTGGCGAGGAGTCCGTGCTTGGCTTGACATGTACGGTGGCTCAAACAGTCATTCGCTCTAATACCATCAAGATTTGGTACACCAAGCAGGTGCCCTTCCTAGGTACACCGAGTGCTGGTGTGGGTGTACCAGACGGTTTAGTCTTGAAAATTACGTATAATGGCAACCGTGCGCTCACGGCCTCGACCATCGAACCGATGAAGAAAGAACTCACGCTCTTGCCTACCACCTTTGGTAAGGTGATGGATAGTGCCACTTATCGGTTTACCATCAATAACAGTGGGGTGAAAACCATTCCGGTGTTTACGCAGGGGCGTATTCATTTTGATGGGGCTAAGATGCCCGATACGCTCGAAGCTGACCGGACGTACAACGTAGGGGGTGGAACGATTATATTAAAGAAGGTGAAGCTGCCTGCTAAGGTCGATGGACAGTCTATCTTTGTGGAACTGACGCAGTACTCTGATGGCGATGCGTATGACCGTACGGGATCGGTTTTTGTCATCCCAACCGATAAACCGCTTTCGTACCTCGATGCGATCCGATCGCTCAAGTCGGTGCCGGCATTTGTCTCTGGCGGGGAGAGCTACCCGGGCCTTATCTCCACACCCGACTATGCCGTACCGGTAGAGCTGATGCGCTTCTTTACATCCTTTGGCGTGGGCAAGTTTAATGATGTGAAGGTACCCGGACAGGTCTGGGCGGATTCGATTCTTTATAAAACGGATGTAACGGCTTTGGCTTCGGTCTTGAAAGACGAGGTCTGGATTGGGGCGTACATCGGCAACTGGGATAAGAATGGGCATCAGGTGAATCTTCGCTTGAAGTACTACCCCGACGGACGGAGTGATAGTAAACTCAAGGTGATGCCGCTCTTTAATACGGTGAATTACTTGGAACAAGCCGGTCAGCCGTATCCTACATTTATGCAAAACGATTCGTTGCGCGTGACGTTTACTCTTCAGGAGGAGGCTAAGGATGCGAAGTTGTTCTACTTTACCACCGGTCATGGCGGTTGGGGCAACGGCGATGAGTTTAATCCTAAGCTAAATACCTTGTCGCTCGATGGGCAGAAGGTGATTTCATTTATCCCTTGGCGTGATGATTGTGGAACGTACCGCAGCTCTAACCCGGCATCGGGCAATTTCAGCAACGGGCTGAGCTCATCGGATTTGAGTCGGTCTAACTGGTGTCCAGGAACGGTGACGAACCCCGATTATATTTCATTGGGGCATCTTAAAGCCGGTGAACACACGCTTACCGTGAAGATACCTGTTGGCCCCAGAGAGGGTGGTAGCTTTAGCTATTGGTGTATCTCGGGTGCTTTGTTGTACTAAAAAAAGAGAGAAGAGATGATTCTGATTAGTATTGTATCGTTGTCGCTTATTCTGTGTGGCTTTTTGGTGAAACGTTTTCCGATGCTGATTGCCGGATATAACACCATGTCGCCGGCCAAGAAGAAGCAGGTCGACATCAAAGGGTTATCCACCTTTCTGTGCCGCTGTTTGGTTTTCATGGGAGTAGGGATGCTTGTGCTTTATCTGCTCTTTCGGGTCACCGGATGAGATCTCTTAGAAGAGATCGGGCTTTTCTTTCCGTTGGTGGTCGTGCCTTACTGCCTCATTCGGGCAGATCGATACAATCATAATCCGAAGAGTCGTCTGGGACGAGACCTTTATCGGCTTACCATTTTTGGACTTGTGGGAGTTATAGCATGGGTCTTGGTGGGGATCTTCCCCGCCGAGATCAAGATAGAGAATGAGAAGTTGCTTATCTCCGGTATGTATGGAACAAAACGTTCGTTGGCTGAGCTTGAAAGCATCCAACTTTCCGATACGATACCCACACTGTCGCCTTTGTTCAAAGGGTTCTCTTTTGGAAAGATTCGCAAGGGGTGGTTTAAGAGTCCGGATGGGAGTAAGGTACTGCTTTACCTCTCGTCGGCCCAAAAGCCTTTTATCTGCATCAAAGAGAAGTCGGGGGTAGCTATTTACCTCAACAAGGTACATTCAGAGGCTACGAAGAGGGCTTATGAGGTGGTAAAGAGGCAGATGATTCATGAGTTATGTCATCGGATAGAGCATCTGGCAACGAGTAGGAAGGCGACCGTAGGGGTGGCTGTTTGGTTCGATAACGGCGACACGCTTACGGTGAATAATCACCGGGCTTACCCTACGATGAGTGTCTATAAATTCCCTTTGGCACTTACGGTACTCGATTTTATGCATCGGAAAGGAGTGAAACTCGATGAGAAGGTGTCGGTATCGGCCACAGAACTACTTCCCGAAACCTATAGCCCCCTGCGTGAGGCTTACCCGAAAGGAGGACTCTTCACGTTGGCCGATCTATTACGCTATGCTGTATCGTTGAGTGATAATCATGCGTGTGATATTCTGTTTCGTTACATCGGTGGCACCCAGGTGGTTCAAGACTATGTGACCCGTTTAGGCTTTTCTAAGATGGTTATACGGGCTACCGAAGAGGAGATGCATGTGCGTGCGGAAAATGAAGCGTTGAATCACTCTACCCCTTTTGAGATGGTTCGTTTACTTGAACGTTTTGAACGAAAGGAATTGCTTCCAGATAGCCTTCACCGATTTTTGGAGCGTTTGATGATAGAGACTTCTACAGGTCCCGATAAGATAAAGGCGGGAGTTCCTCAAGGAGTGGTTGTGGCCCATAAAACAGGTAGCTCTAGTCGGAATGGAGCAGGAGTCAAACTTGCCGATAATGACCTTGCCTTCGTTCGTCTACCCGATGGACGGCACTATCTCTTGTCGGTTTTTGTGGCCGATTCTCAAGAGAGTGATGCTGTAAATGCCGAGATCATAGCGGAGGTCTCTAAAGTGGTATACGACTACTACCGTTAAATTTCTCTTCTGATGTGTTTCCTCTCTTCTGTCTCACTAAGAGGCAGATAGCGAACTGATAAGGTCTGCCTACTGCCTGCTTTTTTGTAAGCTTTGCAGTAGGCAGACCTTTTGGGTTCCCCTTCGCTCTTTTTTCGGAAGGTGGCGTTATTTGCTCGGTTTCAAGGGAATGCCTCGTTTCAAGTGCTTTCTTGATTTCAAACGACTGCTTCCTTTGAAGTCACTCTTTATAGGTTC
>RZZX01000113.1 GCA_009929715.1 Bacteroidia bacterium | reverse complement strand
CATATTAAAAGTTTGCTCACTTCTAATATACTAAATATCACGAATATGTACAACTTATTTTAAAACATCTTATTAGATAATTAATTCCGCCAACGGGTAGACATATCTAAGTTCTTATCGGAGATGAACGAGAAATTCTCTTCGATGGAGCAAACTATATCTGAGCAAGGTGCTGATATTAGCCGTCTTTATCGTATTATTGATCAGAAGGATAAAGAGATTCATGTATTAAAGAAACGTTTATCCAAATATGAAGGACCTGATAAGGATAGTCATAATAGTAGTATTCCTCCTTCCCAAGAATCGCTTCCTGCCAAAGTCCTCCGTCGGACACAGTCTTTGCGCAAGAAGTCAGACCGTAAGAACGGTGGTCAATTTGGTCATCCCGGCTCTACTTTAGAAACGAGCACTTCTCCTGATTTTATCGAAGAACATAAATCTGACTATTGTGAATGTTGCGGCAGTTCTTTGACTGGGGCTGAGTCTATTTGTAGCGGAGTCTCCCAAGTGGTTGATATACCTTTACCCCGTCCCCAAGTAAAAGAACATCGCTCTTTTGATGTGACTTGTTCTTGCGGCCACATTAATAAATGCCCGCTCCCCAAAGAATGTAGTAAACGGATTTCATACGGCAAGACTATTCAGTCTCTGGTGTCTTTTCTTAGCCATGTTCAATGTGTTTCATTTGAACGTATCTGTGAAATACTCAAAGAAATTTTCTCTTTGTCTATTAGTCAAGGTACAGTGCGGAACATGCTTACTAAAATAGGGACTAAATCAAAAACTGTTTGTGACCAAATTCGCAGGCGCATAGCCGAATCCACAGTTGTTGGCGCTGATGAAACGGGACTATATGTCAATAGTGCACTTAATTGGGCATGGATATTCCAAACGGATCAGTTAACCTATGTATACCAAGACAAGTCCAGAGGAATGAAGGCTATAAACAACCATTTTCCTGATGGATTGCCCAATGCTGTATTAGTCACAGATCGACATGGTAACTATTTCAATATGGAAGTAAAGAATCATCAGGTATGCATTGCACATCTGTTAAGGAACATTCAATACCTTACTGAACTTGACCCTAAGCAGAACTGGTCTAAAAAAGTGAGTACACTTCTTAGAGAGGCGATACACATCCGTAAGACTACAAGCTTTGAAGTAATACCAATAACCACTATAAAAGACAGATTGGACCGATTGCTAAATGAAAGCGTAGCACATCTGCATGAGGATTTCCAGAAGTTCAAAAATGGTCTCTTCAAATGTAAGGATTATCTTTTTACCTTCCTGCAAAACCCAGATGTTCCTTATGATAATAATGCCAGCGAAAGAGGTATTCGAAAAATAAAGGTAAAGCAAAAAGTCAGCGGATGTTTTCGTACAGAAAAAGGGGCTAACACTTTTATGAACGTCCACTCCGTTGCTGAAACCGCTAAGAAAAACGGAAATTCTAAATACAAGGCTATTCTTGCTGTTCTTGAACAGTGAGAAGTATCAATATGACTTTATACCTGAGTAGTTACAAATTAAATCCAACTTCATCCAGTCATCCGGACGCTTAAGAGGTTTCGTATTAGGTAATGATTTACGAGTAAATGATTGAGTATCTGCTGTTTCAAAGATTATAGCCATTCGTCCGTCCGGTAAGAAAGACATACAGCTATATCCGGCAGCCTTATCATATAACAGTAACCCATTATCCCATTTTCTTCCACCATCCTCACTTTTATATAAAGTAAGTTTTGCACGTTCATCATATTCGGATGTCTCCGGTATTCCTTGTATCCCAGAGAAATAAAGCGTTTTACCTTTTCCCAATACACTTGCCTGACATCCTTTAGATACACCAGGCAAAGCAAGTTCCTTTACAGCCTTGCTCCATGTCTCTCCCCCATCTACACTGAATGACACCATTCGCGCTTTGGGAACACGAGCATTATAAACCAAAACTCCGGCAGGTGACTCTGCAATCTGAAATTCATCATCATTATCACCATTGCCACCCATCTTCCATGTTTTACCATGATTATCGGAATAAATAGCTACATCATGGGCTTTCTCACCAGTGACTTCAGATACACGAGCCGGTAAAATCAGTCTTCCTCTATATTTTTCACCCACCATTTGCAAACCTGCTCCCGGTCCAAAACCATAAATACGACTTCCTTTCGGCATTAATGTACCAGTCACATCAACGGGAGCAGCCCATGTACAACCATTGTCATCTGAAGTCTGCAAAATTGCCCGATTTTTGGTACCTGTGTGATCATCTGCCGGCCAAAAAGTGGTAAAAAGAAAAATTCTACCGGTAGCTGAATCTAAAAGAGGAGTCGGATCCATATAAGCGCCAGTGGTTCCCTGAGTCAAATCTTGCATAGCTGACCATGTCCGCCCATTATCTGTACTACGTTTCACTACTATATCTGTACGGCTTTTATCCTTCCAACTTTCTCTACGTGCTTCACAAAACACAAGTAAAGAGCCGTCTTTCGCTGTCAACAATGATGGAATACGATAACTATTCACATTATCATCTCCTGCTGAAAACACAGTATATTTAGGAAACTCCGGGAATTTTTTTTTTGCACCGGACTGCGCTTCTCCTTTCATACAAGAAAAGAAAAGCATAAGTCCCGCAAATAATATGTTTTTCATAATACACATAGTAATAGTTTTAGATTTTATCAGAAGAGTTACATATTACTTCACAAAAGCTCCTTGCAAAGCATGTAACTACGAATCATCATGCGAGGTATATGGAAAGGACCTTTAAAGAGATTTCCCTTAGCTGGTTGTGCCACAGTACCATCACGGTGAAGATAACCATACCATTCTCCATATTCCTTATCGGGAAAATGAGTATACGTCCAGTCACTGATTTGCTTATGCATCTGAATATATTTCTCATCCCCCGTAGCCTGATAGGCATATAAAGTGGCAATAATAGTCTCTGTTTGCGGCCACCAGAATTTCATATCCTGAGAATAGTCCTGAGCCGGAAGATTACGGCAATCACGGAAATTGATTATGCCACCAAACTCTTTATCCCATCCCCATTCCCAAGACCAGTCGAGAATCTGAAGAGCCAATTGCAGTAAATCCTTATCCCAATTGCGATATTTAGCTTCTTCCATAATGAACCAAGCGGTTTCAATACAGTGGCCCGGATTTATGACACGTCCGTTACACGTGTCAATAAATTCACCATTAGGTCCTACCATTTCAAGTAAAGCCTTAAACTCCGGATGGATAAAATATTTACGCAATGCGGCAATCGAAGCATCTATCTGCTCCGTCAATACAGGATCGTCAATAACCATCCGGATGCGAGAAGCTGTATTAATCAAGATCATCGTTATAGAATGCCCTCTTGAAGACATAGCCGGCAAATATTTAGGTTCAAGCATTCCCGGAGTATCCAGGAAATGCTGTGTACGCTTGAAGATTTCCAATGCTTTCTCAGCATATTCCTTTTCACCGGTTGCCAATGAATATTCAGCCATTGCTATTGCCGCAAAACCTTCTGAAAACACATAACGGCGCTTACGTAACGGGACTCCATCTTCTGTGACTTCAAAGAACATATGTCCATCCGTATCAAAGCAATGCGCTTCGATGAAATCAATACAACTCTTGGATGCTGCCAACCATTGGGGATTTTTCTCTATATTATTATATGCATATGCAGCTATAAACCCGAAACGTCCCTGAAACCAGACAGATTTCGTTGTATCCATCAAACTACCATCCCGATTAACGCATGTATACACCCCTCCATGTTCTTTATCCAGCCCGTACTTCATCCAGAACGGCATAATATTATTTATTATATCGTCTTTATAGGATATGGCCCACTTATTCAAATATTCTGCTGTATTCATGCTATGCGTTTTTAAAGTTTATTGCATCGGTCAAAAAAATGAATTGCCTCAAGCTCCGTTTTCATCTGAACTTCTTCTTCATCTGTCATATTCTGGAAGGGAGTACGGTTCTTACCTAAATCAAGTCCTATCAATTTCATTATGCGTTTTCCGCCAACAATATTCCCACTAAAATGGCAGATCACATTTATTACTTCCTGTGAGAAATTCTGACGTTCACGGGCTGTTTCGATATCACCTGCCTCCCATGCTTTGATGATACCGACCAGTTCTTTACCATTATAATTGGTTGTTCCGCCGATGCCGCCCTGAGCACCACCCATAGCCAGACAAGGAAGAATTGTTTCATCCTGTCCATGCAACATATCATATTTTCCGTTTTTATATAAACGGCATTGGTTGTATTCATACATGCTCTCAAAAGTATATTTAATACCTGCAAAGTTAGGAACACGTCCGTCTACCGCTTCCAGTAATTTAACCATTGGCAGAAAAGCACCGTTGAATGCCGGAATATGATAATAATAGAAGGGAAGTTCGGGCGCACCGGATGCTATCTCTTCAATATATTTCACCAATTCTTCAATACGGCCAATCTTCGGAAAAGGAGGAGCCATAGCACCAATTCCCCATGCGCCTATTTTTTGTGCATGTTCAGCCAACATACGGCTGGCCTTTACACAGCAACTACCGACGTGCACGATTACTTTAAAGCCTTCGGGAGCGACAGCAACCCAACGCTCTGCCAATAACATACGTTCTTCTTCAGTCAGCATATAACCTTCACCGGAAGAACCATTGATAAACACTCCTTGAAGTCCGTTCTTTACCAACATCTTGGCATATGCTTCAATAGGTTCCAAATTCACTTCACCATTCTCGTAAAAAGGAGTAAACGGTGCATCGATAAGTCCTTTAATTCGTTCCATCATTTTATTTTTTATAAAGTTATTATATTCTTAATCTACCATATTATCTGTCTTCGGTCTTAAGAAATAGATTTGAAGTACCAATGCTACAGCTACCACGATACTCAGCATTGCAAATCCCTGTCCTAAACTTCCTCCGTCTGTCCACTTTCCAAGAACTTCTGTCACGGCAGCTCCCGCAAACACACCGGTCATATTCATAATTCCATAAGCCGTCGCACGATGTTTTGCTGATACAAACTGGCATAGAATAGGCATATTATTTGCGTCAAAGATTCCAAAACCAATACCAAAGAGCAATCCCGCTCCAATCACACTAACAAAACTATGTCCAAACCCAAGCAGGAGCAGAGCCGGTATAGTCATCCCCAAACCGATGGCTCCGGTATAAACACGCCCGCGAATATTTTTTTGTACCCAACGGTCAGATAAGATTCCACCTAAAATAACACCGATAAAAGAAGACACAGCAATTGTTATAGTAGATATCGGTCCCGCTTCGGACATAGGAATATTCAAGCTATCCGCAAACAAAGTCGGAAGCCAATTCTTTGTTGCCCACCCCGGAAGACTGGGAGCCGCAAAATAGAAAAGAATAATCCAAAATGCCCAATTAGTAAACAGCAGGGAAAGCCCACTTATAATGGAAGGTTTCTTCTCTTTAGGAGCATCATCTATTTTTTTGATAGATATATTATGAATAGGATTTTCTTTCAAAAACAATATAAGTACCAAAGAATAAGCAATACCTACAATGCCAAACCAATGAAAAGTAGCCTGCCAAGAAAAAGCGGCAGCAGCCGTAGCCCCAAAACCACCGATAGCCTGCCCGACATACAACCCTGTCATATGAACTCCTACAGCTAAAGAGCGGGATTTTCCCTCATGCCAGTCAGCAATCAACGATAAAGCCGAAGGAATATACAACGCTTCACTGACTCCCATGACAGCACGCAACCAGTAAAGCTCGTGAAAGTTATGAGCATACCCCATTAAAAAAGTAACCGCCGACCAGACAAAAAGACTACCGACCACCAACCATTTACGATTTACCCTATCGGCGATAATTCCCGCAACAGGACTCATAAAACCATATATCCATAAAAATATAGCCATTAAAGCTCCAAAAGCTTCAGCTTTGTTCAACTCTACGATATCTACTTTCATAGCTTCCTGCATCGTAGAAAGCATCTGACGGTCCATATAATTAAGTAGCGCAACTATCCACAGCAGACCGACAACCACCCATGGGTAAATACTTTTGTTTTTCATATAAAGTAATTTTTTATGTTTCACTCGTATTAAATCATTGCAAACATAATACTATTTTTATTTTCCTCCAAACATTTAATTAAATATTTTATTATATATTCGCTTATTTATAAATCACATAAGAAGATATAATACTTTATATATATCAAAAGGCAGCACCTCATTAATAAGAGACACCACCTTTTCCATGTTATTTTCGATACTACAAAATAAAAACAATAACAATTTATAGCCGTACTTTAGCTATCAATTTACGTATCTTGCCATGACCAATAATCGGGGCATGGGGATCTTCCGGATACACTATTACAAATTGCCCCGGAAGCAGATTAACATAAGTAGTCGGAGTATCTGAATATAAGGCGCACTCGTCCTCTTTAGAATATGCCTTAACCTCTTTTTGTAAGTCCTCCAAGGCTTTCCAACCAATTGTTTCCGCACCTTCCAACAAGATATGCACATCAATATAGTCATGATGTAATTCTAAAACTTGCTTATCAGGAGATACACATTCCAGATTTACATTATTGATAAACAAATTCTCACCATCAATCTCAATACGCCCCAAATCCGTATGAAGCAAATCATGGGTTTTCACATAGTCAAACAAGGGCTTGAACAAAGGGTGGAGCCCTTCGATACGCTGACTGTTTTGCAGATTAGATACGATCATATTTTTCCTTTCATTTATAATTAAATAATAGAAGGGCAAATATAAAAGAAATATTTAATATAACAGATGTTATTAATAAAATTATTAAATATATAGATTCTTGATTTATATATTATTCATTTTAATACAATATTCAGAAAGAGGGATAAATAAAGCATCTACTAAATTCAAATCAAACAAATCTCCATTAATAAATAAATTTATTATCTTTGCCTCAAACAACAAAGAAGGACTAAGATGAAACAACATTTACTGAAAGAAATAGAAGCAGGAACCAAGAACGCTCTTCTCAAAAAGAAGATTATTACACATTATATATATAATGGTAGTTCTACTATTACAGATTTAGCAAAAGAACTGGATCTCAGTGTCCCGACTGTCACAAAATTCATTAGTGAAATGTGCGAAGAAGGATATATAAACGATTATGGCAAATTGGAGACGAGCGGAGGACGCTACCCCAGCTTATATGGACTAAATCCCGAATCCGGTTATTTTATAGGAGTAGATATTAAAAAGTTTGCCATTAATATAGGACTGATTAATTTCAAAGGCGATATGGTAGAATTAAAAATGAATATCCCTTTTAAATCAGAAAACACTTCACAAGCACTGGAAGAGTTATGCAAACTTATTCTGCAATTTATAAAGAAAGCAGATATAGATAATGATAAAATATTAAATATCAATATAAATGTGTCCGGCAGAGTCAACCCAGAATCTGGATATAGCTTCAGCCAATTTAATTTTGAAGAGAGACCCTTGGCGGAAGTATTAACTGAAAAAATCGGATTCCGGGTAACAATAGACAACGATACACGCGCTATGACTTACGGGGAATATATGAAAGGATGCGTAAAAGGGGAAAAAGACATTATTTTTGTAAACGTCAGTTGGGGATTAGGCATAGGTATTATCATTGATGGGAAAATATATACCGGAAAGTCCGGTTTTTCCGGAGAATTCGGGCATACAAATGTATTTGACAATGAAATCATCTGCCACTGTGGTAAAAAAGGATGCTTGGAAACGGAAGCATCAGGTTCAGCTCTTCATCGAATATTAATAGAACGCATCCAGAAAGGAGAAAGTTCTGCCCTATCCAACCGGATTTTAGCCAAAGAAAATCCTCTTACTTTGGATGAAATTATAGCTACCGTAAACAAGGAAGACCCACTCTGCATTGAAATTGTAGAAGAGATCGGACAAAAACTGGGAAAACAAATTGCAGGGCTAATTAATATATTCAATCCTGAACTGGTAATCATAGGCGGAACCCTATCTTTGACTGACGACTATATCACCCAGCCGATAAAAACAGCAGTACGCAAGTACTCGCTAAATCTAGTCAATAAAGATTCAGCCATTGCGACATCCAAGCTGAAAGACAAAGCCGGTATCATTGGCGCTTGTATGTTGGCACGCAGCCGGATGTTTGAAAGTTGAATTTATCTTCTGCGCTGAGAGAAAAAGTTATCTATAAAACGAACAATATAGACCACGACAACTCCTGCGACGACTAAAACAATAATGCGACTCAACATAAATTTCGTTTTTTATATTTCACATAAATTCCATGTAAAAAAGATACCACACTCATACGAAAGAGATTCTATAGAAAAACAAAACGCTGATTATTAGTCAAATAATCAGCGTTCTAATTAGAGAGCCGCTAGCCAGACTTGAACTGGCGACCTACGCGTTACGAATGCGTTGCTCTACCAACTGAGCTATAGCGGCGTTTGTCTCTCGTTTACGGCGTGCAAAATTACAGCTTTATTTGAGAAAACAAAAAGAATCCGATTATTTTTTGAGCTTATTTCACTAGCGTCTATTAAGACATGTTAATCGTATATAAATTCAATTTCAAGCTGTCCATCATCGGGTTTCTCTTCGTCTTCAGGCGGGATGAAAAGCTCC
>RZZX01000273.1 GCA_009929715.1 Bacteroidia bacterium | reverse complement strand
CAACTTCAAGAAGCCATCGATGAGGCTGGCAACAAACTGGCTGATGCTAAAAAAGAGCTGAAAGCCGGGAAGGAGGCAAGGGATAAACGTAGAAAAGAGGGGTTGGATGAATGGAAAAACCATCAATTAATCCGCGAAAGTCAGTTTGCCAAAGCCGAATATAAACGGTTGGAGCGTTTCTGGCAAGAGAAGATTACACTTCTGAAGCAGGAAGTGGGTTTGTTTGTTCAGGAGATCGAATCTCTATGTTCGGAAAGGAAGACGCGTTCGGCAGCGCTGCAACAGCAATTATTTGACTGTTTTGTATTGATGAATGCCTACGGAGAGAGGAGGGCCTTGCGAACCGTATTTGAAGATGCTACCGGAAAGATACCTCCTGCCGGAGCGGGCGAATGTGCCGCACCAAAATTGTTGCAGTTTGCTTATATACATTCGTTGAAACCGATTGCCATGGCCGAATTCTGGTGGGGTGACTCGCCAAAGACGGAGATTCGCCGCCATGGGAATTATTATCCTGCCTGCAGCGGCAAATGCGGACCTATTCTTAATTTCATGTTGCAGGGGCTCACGGTGGAAGAGAATCCGCTGACGTGCGACAAGCACCGCCATTCATCGCCCGAGGTTGTGTATGAAGATGCCTGGATGGTAGCGGTAAACAAACCGGCCGGCATGTTGTCCGTTCCCGGAAAGCAAGCCGTTTATTCGGTGTACGACTGGATGAAAAGCAGCTACCCCGATGCCGATGGTCCGCTTATCGTTCACCGGTTGGATATGGCTACATCGGGACTCCTGTTGCTGGCTAAATCCAAAACGATTCACAAACAACTCCAAGCTATGTTCAAAAATCGCAAGATGGAGAAGCGTTACATCGCCATCGTGGATGGAGATTTGGTTTGTACACAGGGAACGATAGAGCTTCCCCTTTGTCTGGATCCGGACGACCGGCCCCGGCAAACCGTTAATTACCAGCATGGCAAACCGGCCATTACCCGATACGAGGTTATTCAGCATGAAACACATGGTACCCGGGTGGCTTTTTATCCCCAGACGGGCCGTACTCACCAGTTACGTGTTCATGCGGCGCACCCTTCCGGGTTGAATGCTCCCATTGTGGGCGATTCCCTTTATGGGAAAGGGGGCGGCCGACTCTATCTTCATGCCGAGAGTCTTTCATTCAGGCATCCGGTAACCGGACAAGAGCTCTGTCTGCAAGCGAAAGCACCCTTTTAACAAATGCTTCTGTTTATTAGCCATTTCTTTACGTATAAGTAAGGCAGATACAATAATTAATTGTATCTTTACAAAGCATACTTTTGTTATACTGCGGCTGTAGTATGATCATTCCACAGTTGGTGCATGATAATACCTCAACTGTGGAATGACTGTTTATCAGCTGAAGTATGACCAGCTTATGCAAGTATCAGAAAGAATTGTTCACCTTAAAACCAATAAAAAACAACTGTATGGCCGCAAATTATAAGTTAGTACGTAACCCAGACCCAGCTAATAGCGACGAACTAAAACCATTACATCCCCGCATCAAATCACTTGGAACGCTTAGCATCGAGCAGTTGGCCGACCGCGCACAAGGCCGAAGCAGCCTGTCGCCTGCCACCATCAAAAGCGCCTTACTGGTTATTTC
>RZZX01000272.1 GCA_009929715.1 Bacteroidia bacterium | reverse complement strand
TATGATTCATATATGATAATGTCTTAATATATCACAAGTGATTATGTCCCAACAAAATGAAATGTAATATAATAAACCTCATAACATAAGAAATGAGGTGGACGAGATTAGAAAGGTAATACTTACAATGAATGAGAACCAAAGATATGAAATCATTAAGAAGGTTATTGAGACAAATGGCAATAAGAAAACGGCTGCCCTGAAGATTGGATGCTCTGAGCGTCATATCAATCGTCTGATCAAAGGATACAAGGATGAAGGAAAGGCTTTTTTTGTTCATGGTAATCGTGGGCGAAAGCCCTCAACAGCTTTTGAATCAGACAAAAGAAGGCTCATACTGGACTTGTATAAAAACAAATACTTTGACTGTAACCTTACCCATTATTCAGAGCTTCTTGAAGAAAATGAGAGCATAAGTGTATCCGTAAGCACTATATCCTCAATACTCAGGAAGGAATTTATTCTTTCTCCCAAGGCGAACAGATCGTCAAAAAAAGCTATGAAAAAAGAATTAAAGGTCCTTCAGTCAAAAACTAAGTCAAAAAAGAAATCCGCAATTATCCAAAGTTCAATATTGAACCTTGAAGATGCTCACCCGAGACATCCCAGATGCGCCTATTTCGGCGAGATGATCCAGATGGATGCTTCTGTACATCTTTGGTTTGGACATAAAAAAACACATCTTCACATTGCTGTTGATGATGCGACGGGACAAATTGTTGGAGCATATTTTGATGAGCAGGAGACATTAAACGGCTACTACAATGTTACTCACCAGATTTTAACGACTTACGGCATACCTTATCAGTTTTTCACAGATAAACGCACTGTATTTGAATACAAAAAGAAAAATGAAACTGCAGTTGAAAAAGATACATTCACACAGTTCGGCTACGCCTGTAAACAGCTTGGAATAGATATTCGTACATCAAGTGTTGCGCAAGCAAAAGGGCGGGTTGAACGAATGTTTGGCACACTCCAATCCCGCCTTCCTGTAGAACTGCGCTTAGCAAATGCTTCCTCAATAGATGAAGCAAACGAATTTCTAAACTCCTACATAAAGAAATTCAATAGGCAGTTTGCCCTACCTATTGATAATATCAAATCCGTGTTCGAAACGCAACCTGATAATGAAAAAATCAATCTTACATTATCGGTTCTGTCTTCACGCACGATAGATAGCGGGAGTTGCCTGAAGTACCAGAACAAATACTATATTCCCGTTAACGGCGATGGAATTGCAGTACATCATCGAAAAGGTACTAAATCAATGGTAATTAAATCCTTTAGTGGAGAATTATACAGCTGCATTGGTGAACAGGTATATGCCCTTGAATTATTGCCCTGCCACAGGCCATCTTCAAAAGCATTTGACTATGTAAAAACCCCGGCTATGCCAAAGAAGAAGTACATTCCACCAATGAGCCATCCCTGGAAGCGGGAATCTTTTGAGAAGTATTTGAAAAAACAGTCACACAGAACAACTGTAGCTTAAAGAGAGATTCTTTTCTCAGAGGCTTGTTAAGTTTACTCAAAAAACAATGTTGCTACGCAAACCTACTCAAATTAAATGATGAATTAAGCACCAGTTTCCTGGTGCTTATGTTCAGATTTTTTTAGGACATTTTCAAAAACGATTGACA
>RZZX01000271.1 GCA_009929715.1 Bacteroidia bacterium | reverse complement strand
AAGGGTGTGTTCGGATTGGCTACCCAACTGTATGGCATCACATTTAAGGAAAACAAAAACATCCCGGTCTATCACCCCGATGTAAATACATACGAAGTATATGATGCCGATGGAAAATTTCTGTCCGTTTTATATACCGACTTCTTCCCAAGGGAAGGGAAGCAGTCCGGTGCCTGGATGAACAGTGTAAAAGAACAATATTTCGAAAATGGTAAAGACAGCCGTCCACAGGTTGTGATCGTGATGAACTTCACCATGCCTACGGATACGAAACCATCGCTGCTCTCTTTCGATGAAGTGAATACACTCTTGCACGAATTCGGACATGCACTCCATGGTATGCTTGCCAAGGGAACCTATGCAAGTCTGTCGGGTACCAATGTTTACAGAGATTTTGTTGAGCTTCCATCGCAGATAATGGAAAACTGGCTTACGGAGAAGGAATTCCTCGACCAGATCGCTATCCATTATCAGACCGGAGAGAAGATTCCTCAGGAGATGGTACAGAAATTGGTAGATGCTTCGAACTTCAATACAGGCTATCAATGCTGCCGCCAGCTAAGTTTCGGCATGCTCGATATGGCCTGGCATACGTTAACCCAACCTTTTGACGGAGACGTAACTAAATTTGAAAAGAATGCCTGGTCGGCAGCCTCTATACTTCCGGAAGTGGATGGTACTTTGATGAGCAGCAGTTTCGGACATATCTTTTCCGGAGGTTATGCAGCCGGATACTATGGATACAAATGGGCCGAAGTACTTGATGCCGATGCATTTGCGGCCTTTAAGGAAGCCGGAATATTTAACAAAGAGGTGGCAGGCTCATTCTACAAAAACATACTTTCAAAAGGTGGAACAGAAGACCCTATGGAACTGTATATCCGCTTTCGCGGTCAGAAACCCGAAATTAACGCATTGTTAAAAAGGAATGGTATTAAAAATTAATACTAAAACTGACTACAACTAAGCTAAATATCGCTATTTTTGTGGCTTGAATGTACAGAGAATTCAATAGCGTACCGTTATTCTTTCATAATGGTACGCTCTCAACCATTAACCTGTACCTTAAAATATGTGATCATATGAGCGAAAAGACTGATAAACAACTGGAATTAGACAAACGATACCTGCGAATGGCTGCCATCTGGGCTGAAAATTCATACTGCAAACGCAGACAGGTAGGCGCTCTGATTGTTAAAGACCAGATGATTATTTCGGATGGATATAACGGCACACCATCCGGATTCGAGAATGTATGTGAAGACGAATTCAATGTTACCAAACCTTATGTTCTTCATGCCGAGGCAAATGCGATCACCAAGGTAGCGGCTTCGTCAAACAGCAGCAAGGATGCCACCATATACATCACCTCCGCCCCCTGTATAGAATGTGCCAAACTCATTATTCAGTCGGGTATCAGGCGCGTCGTATATTCAGAGAAATACCGCGTAGAAGATGGATGCAATCTGCTATCCCGTGCCGGCATTGAACTTTCCTATATTGATTTAAACGAATAATAGATACAATCTTATGGATAAGAATAAGAGAATTGCTATCTGGTTGCCTGTCATCATTGCCGCAAGCATTGCCTTGGGTATATTTATCGGGAACCACTATCTTTCCATTTCAACCGGAAAATTCCGCAG
>RZZX01000270.1 GCA_009929715.1 Bacteroidia bacterium | reverse complement strand
CATGCGCAGAACAACGTTATTGATGAAATTGTGTGGGTGGTTGGAGATGATGCTATTTTGCGTTCGGATGTCGAGGCGCAACGGCTTTCACTTCAAGTTGAGGGGCAGAAGTTAGATGGCGATCCCTATTGTGTAATCCCGGAGCAGATAGCTATTCAGAAGCTTTATTTGCATCAGGCAAAGATTGACAGTATTGAAGTAAACGAAAATCAGGTAATCCAACAAGTGGAGCAATGGATGAACTGGGCTACCAATCAGATCGGCTCGAAAGAGAAGATGGAAGAATACTTCAACAAGAAAAGTTCTCAGATAAAGGAAGAACGTAAGGAGATGATCAAAGAGCAGCAGATTGTGCAGCAGATGCAGAGACAGCTGGTCGGCGAGATTAAGCTGACTCCTTCGGAAGTACGTCAGTACTATAGTAAACTTCCGCAAGACAGTCTTCCTTACATCCCTACGACTGTCGAAGTGCAGATTGTAACTATGGAGCCTAAGATTCCTTTTGATGTAACGGATGCTATTAAGGCACGTTTGAGAGATTATACAGATCAGGTTACATCCGGAAAAATGGAATTTTCAACGTTAGCCCGTCTTTATTCGGAAGATCCGGAGTCGGCCAAAAGAGGGGGTGAACTTGGCTTTATGGGTAAAGGACAGCTTTTACCGGAGTTTGCCAATGTGGCATTTAATCTGAACGACCCTAAGCGAGTTTCTAAAATTGTTGAAACGGAATATGGATTTCATATAATCCAGTTGGTTGAAAAGAGAGGAGACCGTATTAATTGCCGTCATATTTTGTTGAAACCTAAAGTGTCAAGCAAGGAACTGACGGATGCCACCCAGCGTCTGGATTCATTGTACAAAGACCTTCAGGCAAATAAATTTACCTTCGAAGATGCTGCCACCTTTGTTTCGTACGATAAAGAAACGCGCAACAATAAAGGTTTGATGGTGAATAAGAATATGGAAAGTGCACATTCCGGTACACCCAAGTTTGAACTTCAGGAGTTACCTCAGGAGATAAGTAAGATTGTCTACAACATGAAACCGGGTGATATCTCGAAGCCATTTACAATGATAACAGATAAGCAGAAAGAAGTAGTCGCTATTGTAAAGCTTAAGGCAAGAATAGAAGGCCATAAAGCAAATATGGCAGATGATTTCCAGGCGTTGAAGTCCATTGTGGAAACAAAAAAGAGAGAAGAGCTGTTAAACAACTGGATTGCCAAAAAACAGAAAGATACCTATGTTCGTATCAGTGACGGTTGGAAGAATTGTGATTTTAAGTATCCGGGTTGGATTAAAGAATGAATAAAGCAGAAAAAGTAATTTTCTTTGTTCTTTTGTGTGTATCGGTCATCGGACTCTCGGCTCAGTCGAAAGACAACGTCCCCGCAAAAAAAACAAAGGTATATCTGGAGCATGCCAATACATTGTCGTTCGACAAGGCGTTTATGCCAGACGTACAGGTGCTGAATGGTGATGTTTGTTTTCGCCACGATAGCTCGTACATGTACTGTGATAGTGCCTATTTCTATGAACAGACAAATTCACTTGAGGCATTCAGTAACGTCCGGATGGAGCAGGGAGATACCCTTTTCGTTTATGGGAATTACCTGCACTACGATGGAAACACACAGATGGCTCGA
>RZZX01000269.1 GCA_009929715.1 Bacteroidia bacterium | reverse complement strand
GGGGAGGGTATATCCCTCCCCTTTTTCGAGAGCGGGGAGAATAGCTATGACTTTGGATATGTTTATTCAGCACTCATTCAACGCGTTGACGCTGGGAAGTCTTTATGGCCTAATAGCCATAGGTTATACGATGGTCTACGGTATTCTCAGGCTGATCAATTTTGCGCACGGCGACATCTTCATGATAAGCGCCTATTTCGTCTTTTTTGGGATCACTCTCCTTAATCTTCCATGGGTCGCGGCAGTCGTCCTTTCTATTGCAGGCACTGCCCTTTTCGGTGTAATGGTAGACCGTATCGCCTACAGGCCTTTAAGAGATGCACCAAGGATATCTGCTCTGATAAGCGCTATAGGAGTCTCATTTTTTATTGAAAATATTTGCCTGGTCCTCTTTACCGGAGTTCCCAAACCGATGCCCAGGCTTGAAATGCTTGTAACTGTCATGCAGTTTGGTAATATAAGGATCCTTCCTCTGGCAATATTTGTTCCTGTGAGTTCTTTCCTGCTTGTCGCGGGACTTCTCTGGATACTTTACAGGACGCCTCCCGGATTAGCCATGCGGGCAATATCAAAAGACATAGAAACTACGCGCCTGATGGGAGTGAGAGTAGACAGGATAATAGCTCTCACATTCGCCATAGGTTCAGCCCTTGCTGCTGCGGCAGGTATAATGTGGGCGCTCAGATACCCGCAGATACATCCCTTTATGGGGGTTTTCCCCGGATTCAAAGCCTTTATTGCAGCAGTATTGGGCGGGATAGGATCTGTTCAGGGAGCGATGATAGGCGGACTTTTACTCGGTTTTATTGAGATAATGATAATTGCATTCTTCCCCGAACTTTCAGGTTACCGTGATGCTTTCGCGTTTGTGCTGCTCATAATGATACTTTTCGTTAAACCTACCGGTCTAATGGGTGAAAAACTGGAGGACAAGATATGATGGAGAAAAAAACAAAAATCATTCTAAACCTCCTTCTTACACTCATGCTTGCGCTTTTCCTCTGGTGGGCCAATGGTAATCTGGACGGATACAAGATCCAGGTCCTCAACCTGATCGCAGTGAACGCGATCCTGGCACTCAGCCTGAACCTCATCTACGGTTTTACGGGGATGTTCTCGCTGGGCCATGCAGGTTTTATGGCTATAGGTGCCTATGTAAGCGCTATCCTCATCCTTCCTGCGGCACAGAAGGAGATGATGTACATCCTGGAGCCCATAATCTGGCCATTTTCAGTTCTTGAAGCTCCGTTTTTCATCTCTGTTCTTGCAGGCGGACTTATCGCTGCACTTCTTGGCCTTTTGATAGCGCTCCCGGTACTTCGTCTTGGCGGAGATTATCTTGGGATCGCTACTCTTGGATTTGCTGAAATAATCAGGGTCGTTTTTACAAATATCACACCAATCACAAACGGAGCACTGGGTTTAAAAGGGATACCCCCCTATGCCAACCTTGGCTGGAATTATTTTTGGTGCGTCCTGACCTTTTTTGTGATCGTCAAACTGCTCTCCAGCAATTTCGGAAACTGTCTGAGAGCGATCCGTGACGATGAAGTGGCTGCAAAAGCGATGGGAATAAACACTTTCAAGTGCAGGGCAATATCTTTTGCAGTGGGAGCTTTTTTTGCAGGAGTCGGAGGTGCGCTGATGGGAAGTCTGATAACT
>RZZX01000268.1 GCA_009929715.1 Bacteroidia bacterium | reverse complement strand
AACAGACCAGTGATCTTTCCAGTTTCATCAACGTCGATCTTCTCAGCTGCCGGTACTTTAGGAAGTCCTGGCATGGTCATGATCTCACCTGTAAGGGCTACGATGAATCCAGCTCCTGCAGAGATCTTCAGATTACGAACAGTTACTTCGAAGTCTGTCGGTGCGCCCAGTTTTGTCTGGTCGTCTGTCAGGCTGTACTGTGTCTTAGCTACACAGATCGGGCAGTTTCCAAATCCCAGATCTTCCAGCTGTTTTGCCTGTTTTGCAGCATTTGCTGTAAGTACTGCTTTCTTTCCGCCGTATACTTTCTGAACGATGTTGTTCAGTTTTTCTTCGATGGAGCAGTCAAGCTCATAAGAATATGTGAATTCGTTTGGCTCTTCTACCAGACGGATGATCTCTTCTGCAAGTTTGATTCCGCCTTCGCCGCCCTTTGCCCATACTTCTGACAAAGCTACGTTTACGCCAAGTTCTTTACATTTTGCTTCTACCAGATCAAGCTCTGCTTTTGTATCTGTTGGGAATGCATTGATAGCAACTACACATGGCAGTTTGTATACATTCTTGATATTGCTTACATGTTTCAGCAGGTTTGGCATACCTTTTTCAAGAGCCTCAAGGTTCTCGTTGTTAAGGTCAGCTTTTGCAACGCCGCCGTTGTACTTCAGTGCACGTACAGTAGCTACGATAACAACTGCGTTTGGTTTCAGTCCTGCCATACGGCATTTGATATCGAGGAACTTCTCAGCTCCAAGGTCAGCACCGAATCCAGCTTCTGTGATGGCATAATCAGCCAGCTTCAGAGCCATCTTTGTTGCTGTTACGGAGTTACATCCGTGAGCGATATTAGCGAATGGTCCGCCATGTACGATAGCAGGTACATGCTCCAGAGTCTGAACCAGGTTTGGTTTCAGGGCATCTTTAAGAAGTGCTGTCATAGCGCCTTCTGCATGCAGGTCATGTGCTGTTACAGGTTTCTGCTCAGCAACCTTGCCATATGTATATCCGATGATGATACGTCCAAGTCTTGCTTTCAGGTCATTGATGTCACTTGCCAGACAAAGGACAGCCATGATCTCAGATGCTACTGTGATATCATAACCATCTTCTCTAGGCATACCGTTTGTTTTTCCGCCAAGTCCATCGACTACGTTACGCAGCTGACGGTCGTTCATATCAACACAACGTCTCCATGTGATCTTTCTTGGGTCGATGTTCAGAGCATTGCCCTGGAAGATATGATTATCGATCATAGCTGCCAGCAGGTTGTTGGCTGCACCGATCGCATGGAAATCACCTGTAAAATGCAGGTTGATGTCTTCCATAGGAACTACCTGGGCATATCCGCCGCCTGCAGCTCCGCCTTTTACACCGAATACTGGTCCAAGAGATGGCTCACGAAGAGCAACCATAACTTTTTTGCCAAGTTTCTGCATACCATCTGCAAGACCTACTGTTGTAGTTGTCTTTCCTTCACCAGCTGGAGTAGGATTGATAGCGGTGACCAGGATCAGTTTTCCGTCCTGTGCATCAGAATCTTTCAATAAATTATAATCGATTTTTGCTTTGTACTTTCCGTACTGCTCCAGGTATTTGTCATCGATACCTGCTGTTTCTGCAACCTTAGTGATCGGCAGCATCTCGCACTCCTGTGCAATTTCAAT
>RZZX01000267.1 GCA_009929715.1 Bacteroidia bacterium | reverse complement strand
GCATGATTTCTTACCCGGTAAAATATCTGGAGATAAGCGATTTTTATATTCTTGCTTAGTAAATATCATAATTTGAGTTACTTTTGTGCCAAGTTAACTTATACGCCATAGGTTACTGTTCAACATTAAATACAAATAAGATGAAAAACTGTTTTTATCAGTTGCTGCTTGCACTGATTATTCTGTTACCCGGAAGGGTAGGGGCTGTTGTGAATGAACGGCCGTTTGTTATCCCCGAATTACGCGAATGGAAAGGAGGCGAAGGAGTTTTTACCCCTTCGGCAGGTACCCGTATCTGTGTGGGTAAAGAGGCTGCACTGCTTCGTATTGGCAAACAGTTTGCCCGCGATTACGAATTGATGTTCAATCAAAAACTGGAAGTAGTACAGGGAAAACCTGCTGCGGGAGATTTTGTTTTCACCCTAAAAGCTGATAAGAAGCTGGGTAAGGAGGGGTACACATTAAAGATAGCAGACCGGGTGACTGTTACCGCTCCTGATACTGCAGGAATATTTTGGGCAACCAGAACCATTCTGCAGCTTTCCGAACAACAGAAGAGCAGGGTATTGCCCCAAGGTACTGCGCGCGATTATCCGGATTATGCGGTGCGTGGGTTTATGCTGGATTGCGGACGAAAATTCATTCCTATGCATTTTTTGCGCGATTATGTGAAGATTATGGCTTACTATAAGATGAATACTTTTCAGATTCACCTGAACGATAACGCCTTTAAGCAGTATTTTGAGCATGATTATAGCAAGACAAATGCAGCTTTCAGATTGGAGTGCGATACCTACCCGGGATTAACAGCCCAAGATGGTTATTATACCAAAAAGGAATTTATAGAACTGCAGAAGTTGGCCGAAAGTCTGGGTGTCGAAATTATTCCGGAGATTGATGTGCCGGCTCACTCGTTGGCCTTCACCCAATACAAACCCGAAATAGGAAGCAAGGAATATGGCATGGATCACCTTGATCTGTTTAACCCTGAAACGTATACCTTCGTGGACGGACTGTTGCGCGAATATCTGGAGGGAGATGAGCCTGTTTTTAGAGGGAAGCGTGTACATATCGGCACCGACGAATATTCTAATAAGAAGAAAGAGGTGGTTGAAAAGTTCCGCTATTTTACCGATTACTATATCCGTTTTGTAGAGAAATTCGGTAAACAGGCCTGTATCTGGGGTGCTCTTACCCATGCCAAAGGGGATACGCCGGTTAAGTCGGACAATGTCGTTATGGGAGCGTGGTACAATGGATATGCCAATCCTGCCGATATGATCAAACAAGGCTACAAGCTTATCAGCATACCGGACGGACTGTTATATATCGTGCCTGCAGCAGGCTATTATTACGACTACCTGAACACCGAATATTTGTATAAGAACTGGACGCCGGCTCATATCGGCAAAGAGATCTTCCCCGAAAAGCATGAACAGATTCTGGGAGGGATGTTTGCCGTTTGGAACGACCATTATGGCAATGGAATCAGCACTAAGGATATACACGACCGGGTGATGCCCGCTATGCAGACGTTGGCAGTTAAAATGTGGAACGGGACTAAAACGTCTGTTCCCTATGCCAATTTCGATTCTTTGCGCACCAATATAAGTGAAGCTCCGGGTGTGAATGTGGCCGGCCGTATCGGTACAGCTAAGTCTTGCGTGTTTAC
>RZZX01000266.1 GCA_009929715.1 Bacteroidia bacterium | reverse complement strand
TGTAAAAATATGAAAAGAAAAGCTAAGAAGAGAGAAGGGCGTAGGATAAGAAAATTTTAATTCTTATGTTTGTATTCATGAAAAAATATCGGAAAAACATACTTTGTTTAATCTCTTGCTCTGCGTTGTTGTTGTTCAGTTCCTGTTCCACTCAATTCTCCCGCTTTCAAAAGCAAGAAGTTTCGCTGGCGGCCTACACTCCGAAGGTGGTTCTGCCTGCACAGAATATTCCGCTTCCGGCAACCGATTTTAGTTTTTGCATGCCTAAAGCTGCGCTCGAACCCATTGTGGATCCGCGGATTGAGATTACCCAAACGTTTTCTCCCAGAGAGATAAATCATCTGGTGGCTCACGATCCGGCCTTGTTCAAGAGTGGCAACAAACATACCATCAACCTGGATCTGATTGCCGACGAGGATTTTGCTTTTCCGTTGCCCGGGGCCAAGGTGATTTCGCCTTATGGAGGAAAACGGCGCGGACATACTGGCGTGGATATTAAAACCGTTCCCAACGACACGATCCTGTCGGCCTTCGATGGCGTGGTGAGGATGTCCAAACCCTACGCTGCCTACGGTAATGTAATTGTGGTACGTCATTATAACGGTCTGGAGACCGTATACAGTCATAATTCCAAAAACTTCGTTAAATCCGGCGATATCGTAAAAGCGGGTCAGCCAATAGGTCTGACCGGTCGTACCGGCAGAACCACTACGGCACACCTGCATTTTGAGACACGCATAAACGGACAGCATTTCAACCCCAACATCATCTTCAATCTAAAAGAGCGATGCCTCCAGCGCAAACGTATTGTTTGTACAAAAACGTCTGGTGGAAGCATTGCTGTGAGATCCGTAAGTTAACGCTGTTCAATCCGAATCGCGTTTTTCTTTTTAGTTTACATCCGTAATTACGGTTGCATGGTTTGCTTTGCTCAGCACGTAAGCCGACGGGGTTGGGTTTTGCGGATCCAGTCCTCTGGCCAGGGCTTCTATCACCGGGGCTTTGGATGCTCCGATAACAGGAATCAGCAAAGGAGTGTCGTTCAGCAGAACGGGCCCTGTAAGCGTTACGCGTGTTTGTCCCGATACGGGATGTACAGCTGTTGTTACGGTTTCCTTTGCAGTAAGCAAGGCCAGGTTACCCGGAAATATGGATGCGGTGTGCATATCGCCTCCCACTCCCAGCATGATGCAATCGAAACGGGGCAATCCGTTTACCTTGGGTAGCTGCTTATCTAAAAGGGTGGCGTAGCGTGCTGCTTCGGCTACAGGATCAACCTCTCCCTTCATACGGAATATGTGTTCATCCGGAATTTGCAAGGGATCAAAAAGGAGTAATTTGGCTTGTCCGTAGTTGCTTTCGCTGTCGGCCGGAGGTACGCAACGCTCGTCCACCCAATAGAATCTGAGCTGTTTCCAGTCTATTTTATCTTTGTAGGCCTCCACCCAAAGTCTGAAAAGGTTTTTGGGTGTATCGCCTCCCGAAATGGCCAGGTGAAAAGGTCCGGGCCTGGCACTCATAAGGTCGGCAAGCAACCCGGTGAGACCTTCCAGGGCCTCTGTACTAGTCTTGTATCTTTTTATTTCCATTATTCAATCTGTTGTTTACTGTAACAAATACAGGGACGAGGTAATACCTTGAGGGGTTTACGCTCTTTGGGTCCCTTGGTTCC
>RZZX01000265.1 GCA_009929715.1 Bacteroidia bacterium | reverse complement strand
AGTTATGTAAACTTATCCCTAAATGTTTATATTGTAGCAGATTCGCAGGGTTGATATTGTCCGATAAAAGGATTATGAGTACCTTGCGCCCAATTTAAACATATGTAAAACATGAAAGAATTCATACGGATACTCCAACGTTTTGTGCCTCCCTATAAATCGAATATGGTATGGAACATTGTATTTAATGTTCTGTCGGCGATACTTAATTTATTTTCATTTGCATTGATTATTCCTATTCTTCAGATTCTTTTTAAGATAAACGAAGAGGTATACACTTATATGCCATGGAGTTTTGAACCTTCATCATGGGAATCGTGGAAAGGGCTGGCAGAGGCTGGAAAGAATAATTTCTTTTGGTATATTACCAATCTGATCGAGACCGAGGGCGGATCATTTACACTTATCGTGTTGGGAGTATTCCTTGTGATAATGACTTTCCTAAAGGTGGCTACCATGTATCTGGCATTCTTCCATATGATACCCATCCGTACAGGAGTTGTGAGAGATATACGAAATCAGATCAATAATAAAATTACGCAATTACCCCTTGGATTCTTTTCTGAAGAGCGAAAAGGGGATATCATTGCCCGAATTTCGGGAGATGTGAACGAGATTGAGAACTCGATCATGAGTTCGCTGGATATGCTCTTTAAGAATCCTATTCTAATATTTATTTACCTCACCGGGATGATCCTGATCAGCTGGCAACTAACCGTTTTCGTACTTGTTCTTTTGCCCTTGGCTGGTTACATTATGGGACAGGTGGGGAAAAAATTAAAACGCAAATCGTTACTCGGACAGCAGCAGTGGGGCGATTTGATGTCGCAGATCGAAGAGACGTTAAGCGGTCTCCGTATCATCAAAGCTTTTAATGCAGAAAGTAAAATAAGGAACAGATTTGAAAAGAGTAATGATATATTTCGTCGTACAACGATGAAAATATACCGCCGCCAACAAATGGCACACCCCATGAGTGAGTTTTTGGGAACAGCAACCATTGTGATTGTGTTATGGTACGGAGGAACATTGATTCTGGCCAATAATAGTCCCATCGATGCTCCCACATTTATTTATTACCTGGTAATTTTCTATAGTATTATCAATCCTGCAAAGGATTTATCCAAATCGGTCTATGCCATACAGAAAGGATTGGCATCCATGGAGCGTGTGGATAAGATACTGAAAGCAGAAAGTGATATCAATGATCCGATAGATCCGAAACCTATTTCCTTGCAAAAGCAGATAGAATATAAGAATGTATGGTTCAAATATCAGAACGACTGGGTGCTTAAAAATGTAAATCTGACCATCCCTAAAGGAAAGACTGTGGCCCTGGTAGGTCAGTCGGGTTCGGGAAAAAGTACGTTGGTCGACCTCCTGCCTCGCTTTTACGACGTTAACGAAGGTTCTATTACCATCGATGGAACGGATATCCGTGAAAGTACGTTGTATGATTTACGCGGGTTGATGGGTAATGTAAACCAGGAGGCCATCCTTTTCAATGATTCGTTCTTCAATAATATCTCTTTCGGGGTGAAAAATGCAACATTGGAGCAGGTTAAAGAGGCAGCCAGGATTGCCAATGCACATGAATTTATCATGGCAAGCGAACAGGGATACGAAACTAATATTGGCGACAGAGGGGGCAAATTGTCGGGTGGCCAGCGACAACGCAT
>RZZX01000264.1 GCA_009929715.1 Bacteroidia bacterium | reverse complement strand
GCCGACGAGTATAAAAAGAGAGCTTTGAGTTACCGTAATCTATTTGATAAAGAGCTGGGTTTTGCCCGTCCCCGTTATGCAGACGGCACTTGGAAGCCGGCGTTCAGTCTGCTCAACACCCATGGCGAAGGTTTTATTGAAGGTAATTCATGGAACTACTCGTTTTATGTACCCCACGATGTAAACGGGCTGATCGAAATGATGGGAGGCGACAGCCGTTTCATCAATAAGCTTGATTCGTTGTTCTCCATGCATTTGCCGGACGAGTTCTTCGCCCACACAGAAGATGTAACCCGCGAAGGATTATTGGGTACTTATGTACATGGTAACGAACCGAGTCACCATATCCCTTATTTGTATATGTGGAGCAGCAAACCCTGGAAAACCCAGTACTGGATCAGGGAAATCATGAACCGGATGTACCGGAATAATATCGACGGACTTTGTGGGAACGACGACTGCGGACAAATGTCTGCGTGGTATGTACTTTCTGCCATGGGATTTTATCCTGTTTGTCCGGGTACAGATCAATATGTAATAGGAGCACCCTATCTACCCTATATGAAGCTTACGCTTGAAAACGGAAAAGAGTTGGTTATAAAAGCGGATAAGGTGAGCGACAAGAACCGTTATGTGAAATCGGTCAAACTTAACGGAAAACCTTACCATAAAGCTTTTATCGGACAACAAGATATAATGAATGGGGGAGAGCTTACTTTCGAAATGTCGTCTCAACCAAATAAACAGAGGATATTTAAGGGCGAGAACAGACCATATTCGTTGTCTGAATAACCGTATTGACGCACAAAAATAGCTCAAAACAGATTAATGTACGACGAAAATATGCTATCTTTCGGCTGAAATTGCGAAAGATGACAGCACATGAACAGATTGTACAACGAAAGATATAAAAGTTTTGATCAGTATGTATCCGATCAGGAAATTGGATTTACAAAATGGGATTTAACAGAAGGAGAAAGTTTAAATAGAGAGCTTATCGATCACAATCATATTTTCTTTATTTTAAATGGCTCTGTTAAGATTTCTTGTAATGAATTTCATGATCGGATATTTAAAGCCGGTGAAATGGTGTTTATTCCCAAATCCGCTTCATTTACGGGAGAGACGCTTGAAGCCAGCCTGATTATCAACCATTCTTTTGAAAATCCGCTCAACATATGCGATAAGGCCATGATGGAATCGCTGGCACCCTTAAGCGATACCATTGCCTATCGGTTTCAGCCCCTGGCAATCCGTCCGCCGCTGGATCATTTCCTGGAGTTGTTTGTAAGCTATCTGGACGATGGGGTACGATGCAGCCATCTGTTCCAGGCGAAGCAGTCCGAGATCTTTGTCCTTTTCAGGTTGTATTACACGCGTCTTGAGAATGCAACCTTCTTTTACCCCCTGATAGGTAAAAGTGTGGATTTTAAAAGTTTTGTAATGGCCAACTATCTAAAAGTTGAAAGTGTGGAGGAATTTGCACGATTAGGAGGCTATAATGTATCCACCTTTCGTAAAAAGTTCAAAGCGCATTTTAACGAATCGGCTTACCAATGGATTTTAAAGCAAAAGTCAAAACATATAAAGTATAAGATATCTATTGAGAATGTTGCTTTCAAGGATATTATGGACGAATATGGCTTTGCCACCCCGGCTCATTTCAACGAATATTGCAAGAC
>RZZX01000263.1 GCA_009929715.1 Bacteroidia bacterium | reverse complement strand
ACTTGCCAGGTATTTTTAGGCTCTTCTTCCACGCACTCAATGAGGTCGATGGATTTGATGGATTTAAAGCCGTATTTCCACGGCACGACCAAACGTATGGGTGCGCCATTTTGTTTCGGAAGCGCTTTGCCGTACATTCCCACCGCAACAAAGGTGAGTGGGTGACGTGCTTCATCCATGCGTAGCCCTTCCACGTAAGGGTGTTGGATAGAGGCAAAAAGCCCTCTTTGTTGGTCGGGAAACATTGCAGGTTCATGACGAGTGGTGAACTTCACATATTTTGCTTTGGCGTTTGGCTCCAAATAATCGAGCAATTTGTAGAGTGGAAACCCAATCCACGGAACGACCATCGACCAACCCTCAACACAGCGAAAACGATAAATGCGCTCTTCCAGACCAAACTTAGCGATAAGCTCATCCACTTCCATCATCTGTTCGGTTTTAATTTCACCAAAAAAGCCCACATTCCACGGTTTTGTTTTCATGCTCTGAGCCATTTTAACAGGAGCGGTTTTATCGGTGGAAAATTCGTAAAAATTGACATAATTGCTCACCTGCTCAAAGGTATTGGGCGTGAGGTTTAAGGGGTTGGCATCTTTGGTAAAGGAGAGTTGAATTTCTTCTGGCATGGAGGCTAAAAGTTTGGAGAGTGCGGTGGTACTTACCAGCGCTCCAGCACCTAGTTTTAAAAAGTGACGACGTGCTTCAAAGAGCACTTCTGGGGTGATGTGCATGGGTGACTCCTGTGTAAAGTTGCTTTATTGTAACACAAAAGTCACAACATCAATGCTTTTTTACATGTAAGGCATTTGCGTCTTTAAAAAGCCCTAAAAAAGGGCTTTAAAATGATTAAGCGGTTTTGAATACGCAGAGGGTTGAGCTTAAGTGTGCTGAGAGTTTTGAGAGATGCTCTGCCGCTCCTGCTATCTCTTCAACGCTTCTGGCATTGGAGCTTGAAAGGGTGTTGATTTTTGTGATGTTTGCGATGACAGCACTTTGAATGAGTGTGACATTGTGTTTTGCTTTGGCGACTACGTCATCGGTGGCTAGAGCACTCTCATCTAAGAGTTTGACCGCATCGTTGGTTTGGGTGGTCACTTGCTCTGAGAATTGGCAGAGGCCTTGAATACGGTTCGCGTTGAGGTTCATCTCTTGGCTAATGTCGGTAATGGATTGGACGATGACATTGACCGTGGCATTGGTCTCAATGAGGCTTTTTTGCGTGCGTTCGGCGAGTTTTCGCACTTCATCCGCCACCACGGCAAAACCTCTGCCATGCTCTCCCGCACGAGCAGCCTCAATGGCAGCGTTAAGCGCTAAAAGATTGGTCTGGTCTGCGATGTCACCGATGACATCTAAGACATTTTTGACTTGCTCAGCATCTTGTGAGAGATGATTGAGGCGCTCGTTAATGCCCGCTTCATTTTGCGCGGTTTGTGTGAGGTTGTGCATGGTTTCTTCTAAGAGATGTTGTGCACTTTGAAGGCTTTTTTGAGCCTTTTCGGTGAGGGCTTTGACCTGTTGAGATTGGGCGTTGGCATCTTCAATGGCATGAGCAACCTCTTTAGCTTCTTGCGTCGTCATCTGTACCACATTGGCTTCTTCTTCCGCTCGTTTGCCGATTTGCAAGCTGGTGCTGGAGAGTTCTTCTGCCACAGAGGCATTTTCGATGGCATTGTCTTTAGCGCTA
>RZZX01000262.1 GCA_009929715.1 Bacteroidia bacterium | reverse complement strand
ATACATACGATGCTCGGTCACTTCACAGCTCTCCACTCGATACCCGCCACCAGCGAACAGGGGAAGTACAGCATTGGCAATTTCCATGTTGTCTCTTCTTCTATATCTTTCCGACAGGAAAGCTCTGGCTGTATCCCCCAGGGCACGGACCATATAATTGTTCGGTCTTCCAGAGAGCCATGTATTTACATTGTTCGCCAGAAGCTCTGGCTTCTCTTCCTTCATCAAATCATAGTATTTGGCAGGAATACCAAGTGCGGATCCGAGCTGGCGATGGAAAAGGGGCGTGGTGGAGAAGCTCTCCTTGCCACCCATCTCAAACGTTTCTCCATCATCAAGCAGACGCAGCTTTCCTGCAGGTGCGATAAAATCACGTTTCAGCTTGCTCTGATTATCCAGTTCAATCAATACATCCATTAAATCTCTACCAGTTTTCATTTCTTTTCTCCTTATTCTGCTTTGCTCTTTTGCCACCGTTTGGTGGTTTTTTTATTTATCTGGCATTTATTCCGCCAGATATGGGGGTAAAGAGAATGGCGGCTTTTACACCGCCAACTCCATTTACTTCTTATTCTTACGTTCCTTTTCACTTCTGATGTCGTCGCGGATTGTCACATATAACATGAAGGCAAACCAGGGAACGAGCATCAAAAGGAAAATAAAGCTCAGACCGTATATGATGGTGTTCATCATTTCGTTCACCTCCCTTAGTTCAGGAAGTCTTCGTCGCCATCGTTGAAGTCATCTTCAGCGCTGCTATGAGTTCCAAGCGGTTCACCGTCACGAATCTTCTGCAGGTTGTTCAAGGAGCAGGCAATGCCCTTGTTTCCATTGGAGTTGAATGCGTAGAAGCTGATGGATGCACGGCCATAAACACCGGAGTAGACCTCAGAGTGGTCAATGATTGGCTGTCTGTTGGCATCGACGATACCAGGAGCGTTGTTCTTGTTGTTGGCGTTGATGAAGTAGCAGTTCTGATATGCAGGGTCATCTGGACGCTCAACATCACCATCACGAAGCGGATTCTTGATAGCTGCAAGAGGCGGTACAGACTTGCCATTGCCCTTAAGCTTACCAGCACCTTCTTCATAAGCTGCCTTGATAGCTGCTTTGACCTTGGTTACAGTCTGTGTATCATCCTTAGGAATGATCAGGCTAATAGAGTACTGTGGCTTACCACCATTGATAGATTTTGCTTCCCAGACGTTGGCATAAGACCAACGAGTGTTAGGACCAGTTACAACCTTTGCTGCATTCTTAAATTCTTTTGACATAATTACTTACCTCCACTATTTGTCATTAAAATCTGTTTCTGCTGAACTGAATTCCGGACGCTTGTCTTCAGCGGGAGCAAGCGTTGGTTTGCCCTGTGGCTTGTAGATGTATTCGCCAAGCAGCTCTTCAAATTTCCTCTTACCGAGCAGCTTCTGCATATCTGTAAGCCCTAAGAGCTTTTCTTCATAAGGATTCTTTCCGGCAGCTTTTACAATTTCTGCCACCTTGTCTGGATCGGTGAATTTCCTTACGGACCTTCCTTCGACAAGTTTGAATCCTTCATACTTCTCGCCATCTAATGCCTTAGAAAGGGCATACTCTTTCACATCATTAGCCCAGGCGATAAGCGAATCGATACGTTCCAGGATGATTGATATCTCCTGATTTGTGAGAAAATCCGGCATCTTGAAGTCGTATTTTGC
>RZZX01000112.1 GCA_009929715.1 Bacteroidia bacterium | reverse complement strand
TAAAATAAAAGGCTATGGGCAAAAGTGATTTACTAAAGGACGGTATGAAGGGTGGATTGAATGGATTGATTTCATCCACTACGTCTGTCAAGTCAGAAGAGAAAAAGACTTCTGAAAAGACTGTCGAGAAAGAATCGGCTGTACACTGTAACTTCATCATCAACAAGAGCATTCACAAACGCATGAAGTATCTTGCCATTGACTTGAACAAGTCACTCAAGGATATTGTGAATGAAGCTATGGAAGAGTATTTGGCTAAGTACGAGAAATAAAAAGTAATCAGATGAATGGCATAATATGTTTAGAAACAGAATGGGAACATACTGTAAAAAGTAACCGATTATCTTTACATACAAAATCAATGTTGGACTTTCTTGAAAAGTCATGGAATTGTAAGGTTATCTACAGACGTGTTGCAACGAAGAGTGAGCTCCAGTATTATCTTACTCGATTTAGGAATGCTGAATACAAAGATTATTCAATATTTTATCTATCTTTTCATGGAGATACGCATTCTATTCAATTAGAAGGCGAAAATAAAAATGAGAATAAAATTTCTTTGTCTGATTTAGCAGAAATGTCTAATGGAACATTTACAGATAAATTTGTGCATTTTAGCAGTTGTCGAACATTTTTAGGTAGTAATAAAGAATTGGAACATTTCAAAGAAGAAACCGGAGCTACATCGATATCAGGATATACGAAATCTGTAGATTGTATTCTTAGTGTCATAAACGACTTATCGTATTTTGACCAAATATTTAGACACAAAACGAAAAAAACGTATTTAGCATCAGCAATGGATAAATACTATGGTGGACTTGGTAAAGAATTAGGTTTTAGAATTCTATGATTAAAATCCGTTGTGTAGTAGAACACATTACTTATCAGAATGCCGAGAACGGTTATTCGATTATGAAGGTCAATGTAAAGGGTTACAAAGACCTTGTTACCATTGTAGGCAGTTTGCTTGACGTGCCTGTGGGGAGTGTGTTGCTGTGCGACGGAGATTGGAAAGTAGATAATAAATACGGCACTCAGTTTATTGTTCAGTACTACGAAGAGGTCATGCCGGCTACCATCTATGGTATTGAAAAGTATCTGGGCAGCGGTTTGGTGAAAGGCATCGGTCCCAAGTTTGCCAAACTGATTGTAGGTAAGTTCGGATTAGAGACCATAGACATAATTGAAAGCGACATCGAGCGTCTGCATGAAGTGGCTGGCATTGGCAAGAAACGAGTGGAACTGATTCGTGAAAGTTGGGAGAAGCAGAAAGACATCAAAGATGTGATGCTATTTCTCCAAGGCTATGGCGTGAGTACGGCTTTTGCAGCCAAGATATACCGGGAATACAACAAGGAGAGCATCAATAAGGTGAAAGAAAATCCTTATCGCTTGGCTGATGATATTTGGGGCATTGGTTTCAAGACGGCAGATGGTATTGCAGCCAAGATGGGTTACGAGAAGAATGATCTTCGCCGTTGCCGAAGCGGTCTCCTTTATACACTGAACCAACTAAGCAACGAGGGGCATGTGTATGCCGAGGAGGAACAGTTGGTAACGGCTGCTGTTACCCTGCTTGAAGCCGATGAAGAGAATATCCGTCAGGCTATGGCAGATATGATTCAGGAGGATAAGTTGAAGATGGAGCAGGAAGCTATTTATCTCCCTTCCTTTTATCATTCCGAATGTGGTACGGCTAAACGTCTTTTGACTTTGATGGAATCATCGGACAATGGCAAGCATCCAAAGTTCGATTTGAAAGCCATCGAGAAAGAGACCGGCATTGAATATGATGAAGTACAGATTGCCGCTATTCGTCAGGCGGTCGATTCCAAAGTTATGGTATTGACAGGTGGCCCTGGTACTGGTAAGACAACGACTACCCAAGGTATCATTGCTGCTCTGAAAACGGCAGGTTTACAGATTCTTTTGGCTGCTCCTACTGGTCGTGCCGCCAAGCGTATGAGTGAGGCTACCGGTATGGAAGCCAAGACTATCCATCGTTTGCTGGAGTTTAATCCGATGGATGGTTACAAGCGGAATGATGAGAATCCTTTGGATGGTGATGCTTTGATTGTGGATGAATGCTCGATGATTGACATTATTTTGATGAACAACCTCATGAAGGCGATACCTCTGAATATGCGTTTGGTGTTTGTGGGTGATATTGATCAGTTGCCAAGTGTGGGGGCTGGCAATGTACTTCGTGACATTATTGATTCGCAAAAGATTCCTGTTATACGCTTGACTCGTATCTTCCGACAGGCTCAATCCAGTCGTATCGTAATGAGTGCCCATGCCATCAATCGTGGAGCGTTCCCAGATTTGAGCAATGGTAAGGACACGGATTTCTTCTTCATCAAGAACGATGATACTGAGCAGGTGGCTGCCAATATTGTAGAATTGGTAAAGAACCGTCTGCCGAAAGCTTACGGTATGCCTACGAGCAAGATACAGGTATTGACCCCGATGCAGCGTGGTGTGGTTGGTGCAGCGAATCTGAATATGGTTCTTCAGGATGCCATCAATCCAAACAAGACAGGTTTGAATCGTGGTGGCTATTCTTTCCGCAAAGGCGACCGTGTGATGCAGATTCGCAACAACTATGACAAGAATGTTTTCAATGGTGATTTGGGCTATATTCATGATGTGAACATGGAAGACCGCACGTTGATAGTGGACTTTGACGGCACACTGGTGGAGTATGAAGTCAGTGATCTGGACGAGCTCAGTCTGGCGTATGCGAATAGCATACACAAGAGTCAGGGCAGCGAATATCCTATTGTGGTGATGCCTATTTTAATGAATCATTATGTGATGCTTCAGCGCAACCTTATTTATACGGGCATTACTCGTGCCAAGAAAATTTGTGTACTGATAGGTTCTACCAAGGCTTTGGCTTATGCCATTCACAACATGACTGTTCTGAAACGCAACACCAAACTCAAGGAACGACTCAATCCTTTATTGGCTGTAACAAAAGAGGATAAGGTGATTCCTTTGGATAAAGCTGACTATGAGATAGGAAAAGAGTCCTCTCTTGGCATGGTAGCCGAAGAGAAGACTCCGTATGGGGATAAATAATAAGCATTATCCTTATTCACCAGAGATAGTGGCGACGATTTTTCTAGCCCCACCATAATCTCTAAACTCACAGAGGTAAATGCCTTGCCAAGTTCCAAGATTCAATTTACCATTTGTAATGGGAATGGTTAGACTTGGCCCTATAATGCAACATTTGGCATGAGCCGGCATATCATCCAAACCTTCGAGCGTATGCTCATAATAGGGTTCTCCCTCTTTAACCAAGCGATTGAAGATGTTCTCCATATCAAAGCGAACATCTGGATCCGCATTTTCATTGATAGAAAGAGCGCAGCTTGTATGTTTAATAAACAGGTTGAGCAATCCTACCTTGGGGAGTGCTGGAAGCTTACCCAAAATCTCATTCGTTACGAGGTGAAAACCCCGTTGATGTTCTTTTAAGCTAAATTCTACTTGTTGCCACATATCTTATTCAACGAAATAGAGCCAATCTTCCTTACGTGCTTGGGTTTTAGGATATTCTCCCTCCACATAGCCCAAGGCTACATGGCCAATGCCCTCATATTCACCCTCGATGCCGAGCGAGTGCAGCCATTCTTTCCATTCAGGAGTTTCAAACTCTTCCTTTGCACGATGAATCCAACAGCTGCCCAATCCTTCGGCATGAGCAGCCAGCATGAGATTTCCCATCACCATACTTCCGTCATAGATGTAAGTTGGCATCTCTTTATTGGCCAGCACAATCAGGATGGCAGGTGCTCCATAGAAAGGATCAAAGCCTTCGTTCCATCCACCAATCTTACAATTGGCAGCTGAAAGTCGGTCTCGTATTTCTTTGTTGGTGACTGCAATAATGATTGGTGACTGACGATTCATTCCTGTAGCCGTGTATGTACCAGCTTCGATAATTTTTTCAATCACTTCTTTGGAAGGCATTTCTGCCTTATACTTGCGCACGCTTCTGCGGCTCTTTATTTGGTCTAATACGTCATTCATTTTAATCAATTTTTCTTTGCTGGTTTACTATTTCTTCAATACAATTCCGTCCTGAAAAGCATTGCCTACCTTCTCACCAACTACCAGATAGTCGTTGTTGCAAGGGTCAAAGATGATGGGACAAAGTTTGGCTGGGTCAATCTTTCCTTTTTCATTCAAGATGCTTTCATCGGCACTCACATTGATGATTTTTCCTACCAAGTGGCACATCTCTTCATCGTAAGAAACCAGTTCACACTCGATAGTCATTGGTAACTCTTCAATGATTGGTGCATTGACAAACTCTGATTTTGTAGCATGGAAGCCAGCTTTCTCGAACTTATTGGGCTCTTTGTTGCCTGACACAATGCCCACATAATCACAAGCTATGAGCTGTGCTTCGGTAGCCATACTCACAGTAAAGGCTTTTGTATCCAAGATGTTTGCTGTGGTTTTATGGTCGGCAGCCAAACACGTATTGATTTGGTCATCGTAGTCGATACCTCCCCATGCAACATTCATGGCATTGGGCATTCCATTCTCATCGTAGGCTGCTACGATAAAGACAGGTTGTGGATAGCTCCACGGTTTTGATCCGAAATTCTTTCTTATGATTCTATATTATCTTAATTTTGTTACCATACGATAGATGCGATGCCGACAACCATTATCCAGAAAAGAATAGTCAGACAGCATCCACTATTATTAGCATTTCCTCTTTTACTACCAGAGGCAACTTTGGCCAAATCGAAGATGCTGAAGGTGGTTCGCCTATAGATTTGGTTATACATAGCCTTCTTTGGATGCAATAGTCCCATTCCCTTTCTTCCATATCCTGGGATGATGGCTTTCTTGACGGCTCTATTCAGTCGTCCTGTAGTCCTGGCACTGATACTTTTCCTCAGTGATGGAGTTCTCATTCCGAATTTCATATCGCACTTGTTTTTTTATTATCATACCTACTCTTATAGGCTTGCTTTGCCAAATATGTATAATCCTTTACGAACGATGTTTTAGCATTTGTATATCCATCTCGATCATGCTCATAGCGTTTCCAAAGTGAAAGTTTTAGCTTTTCATATTCCTTGGCTACAGATGGATTGTCAATCAAATAATCACGGAAATACAGTTCGTCATTATCTCCAACGATACGAACATGTAAATGATAAACTTTATCTGAAAACCCATTCTTTGAATAGCCTTTATTCAAGTCCATTCTCATTTCAGATTTGGCCATACAGAGATAGTCTCTGTTAAGTAACTCTCTATAAATAGCATTGAAGCTTTGATTATCTTTGACTTCTATCAAAATAGCGATGATCGGTTTTGCCCAAATAGAACATATAGCGGTGCTGCCAACATGAGATATTCTTACAATATTCATGTCAGCAAGTATATGATGCAACAGCTTCTGCTCTTCATCATAATAGGAAGCCCAACGTTCATCGGGTTTCGTCAAAACGATGGGAAACAGTTGCCATAGTTCTTCAAGGCTCATTTCTGATAATTCTTTCTGCATTCTTTTCCGTTATATTATTAGCGATTAGCACACAAACCAGCCACATACTCAATGAATTCATCTTCCGATGGATGCTCATCATATAGATAAAGCAATGCATCATCCTGGGCTGCTTTCGACTGGCTGAGTATTCGCATGGCTGTTACAATCATGCCATTACTATAGCCAAGGTCTTGCATCTGAGTAAGTAGTGCTGATTCTTTTGAGGTCATATCAAGTTATTTGTTTTGAGATAAATGAATACAATTATTGCCAGTTGTAGTATCAATATGGCGGGCACACCATACTTGAATTTCTTATGCAAGGTTTTGTGATGGAAGAGTTTGATACCCGTCCATGCACCTATGCTTCCACCTACAGCTGCCATGATGAGCAGTGTGGCTTCTGGTATGCGCCATTTGCTATGCTTGGCTTTCCACTTGTCAATGCCGTACATCAGCAAAGTAATGACGTTGATGACTATCGCATAGCCAATGATTATTGTATCTATTGTACTCATTCCTATTATTCTTCTATCGTTTCAATGTAAAAGCTTACCGGTCGGAATCCGTCGTTACAGGAAATCATCGCCGACTTAGGATTTTTCATCCATCCGTCATAGAAGTTCTCACCTCCATGTGCCAAGGTCATGACAAAGGGTTGCATGGATTGCCAGGCACTCTCACAAAGTCCTTCAGGCTTCTGAGCATCGATGGAGATATACGACTTGCCTTCCTGCATATCACAGGCGTGCTCAATAGGATTTTCATACTGAGCCGAGAGGTCGGTATAGTGCACCTTGCGGATGACTGTAATCTTAATCTTTTTCATTGTCGTCTCGGTTAGAATTGGAATGTTTCTTCAATGGACCTTTTGTATGGCCTCTATTCAAATCTACACCTGCCTCATTCAAAATGCGGAAAAGTGAGCTTCTACTCTTGAACCCGCTTCGTTGCCAGATGTCGTCGATGGTGTGGCCACTCTTGTACATATTAACCACCATCTTGTTACGTTCCAGTTTGAGTAAAGCTGATGAAGAACGAACCTTGATCCGTTTTTTCAGCTTGCTCGCACTGCTGTTTGCTCTACGCATAGCCAAGGCTTCCTGGGGTAAGGTTGCCACCATATTCAGGATGTCCGAGGATCGGGTGTCTTTGAATAGTTCTCCTGCTGAGTCTATTCGGTCATGGATGGATATCACCCTTACCATGTTCTTGCGGCAGAATTCCAGAAGAATGGCTAATTCTCTGGCACCTCTCACGGCATTGCTGAATTTGCCAACGACCAATTCATCACTGGTGGTCAATGCTTCGATGAGACGCTGCCATTCAGGACGAAGTTTCTCATGGATGTTCTGTTCTTCAATGATCTGTTCACAGCCATTGTCAGTCATCCACTGTTTGTCTTCTTCCAAATACTTATAATGTGGAGTATTCCACAGGTATCCTATTCGTGCCATACGCAGAGTATTATTTATTGCCTGCAAATTTACTGCATATTTCTCGTCCAAATTCATACTTGGCACTAAAGATGCTTAAATCAGCGAATTTTACTCCTTTTTTATCGTTCTGCCGACAGATAAATCAGCTTCGGATGGCATTTCTGAACAGATTTCATACTGTTATATGTGTCTTATTGGGGCTTAAATGGCAGATTTTTCATATTGGGCTTAAAATGGTTTGGATAACATCTGCAAATATCCTTTTATCATACTCGATAATTATCAGCAAGTTACGACTCAAAAAAGCGTTTTCATACTTTTGAGTATGAAGGTTAAATAACTCTATAACAATATGTTAGTATTAATTTTGATAGCAATTTGTACGTATCTTTGCACCGTTGTTCTTTGAGACACAAACAGACTTCGGTGGCAGATTTTGACCTATGAAGCGATGTCGTTCATCAGAAGATTGCTCACAAGTTTTATTTTGTCAAATATATGGAATGACAGAGTAGTAATAATCATACTAATACATAAATATATATGTTGATAGAAGATGGAATTGAATTGTTCAAGATTTCTGCGCCCTTGATGGTGCCGGAAGTGTTTGCCATGAGTAATCTGCATGATGTAGAGATTCATGAGGATGAAGGTATCCTGATGTATGAGCTGCCTCGTCCTATTGAGTTTGAGGATATGCTCAACTATCTGGAAGACCAGATGGAATTCATTCTGTTGTACTATCACCAGGCGTTGGAGGATATGAAGTTCGGATTGAGCTGTTGTGCTTATTCCAATCCGAAGTATGGCCACATGTTCAAGATCAATGCTGCCACTAATGTCAACGGGCTTTGTGAGCAGGTGTATGTGACCATCTATGATTCTCTGGATGATATGTATGGTGAGATTTTGAAGGAACTACATAATAAACGGACGATTGGCAAGTATCTCTATGAGAAGTCTGAAGCCAGTGTCATGGGTGATTTCTTTTGATATGAACAGAGGTCTGTGGAAGAAGATGGCTGTCATGATTGACCGTTACCGAACATGGATAACCGTTCAGGACATTTATCGGGATGATTGGTTTCTGTTTGTATCAGGCGGTTTGCTCAAGCGTTACGCCAATCCGGTATTCAATCTGATTGTGAAGTGGCCGAGAGGAAACAAGGTTCGTGGACAGGTAATTGGCATTTCTGAATATGAAATGGACAGAGCTATCAGAAAGCTGAGCAATGCTGATACAGAGTTTGCCCGACGGATTCGTTGCATGGAGCCAACACCCGAAGATGTGGAAGCGATAGTTTTTGAAGCATCATGGGGGTACGTAAAACTGGAGTTGGAAGTATATGATAAAAATTTAAGAACCAATAAACAACCATTAAAAGATGATTTGGAATAGCTTACTATTGATTTTCCCTATCCTTATTCTCGTGGCAGCATTGCGTTGTTACAAAAAGGATGGCAGGTGGATGAATGCCTTTTATAGGCGTATGAGTTTTCATGATGTTGCCAGGAGGTTATATGTGCAGTTGGTCATGCTTCTGTTAATCGTGTTTCAGTTCATACAGGTTCAGACGCACATATCAGCCATCGACACTTTCATGCCGTTAGTCATCACGGCTCTGCTGATTCGCTTTTCCATAGCTGAATTGGTGTTTTATGTTCTAAAGAAGCGTAAGGTTATGGTGGCGGTATGTTCGCTTGTATTGGCAGCTCTCTTTACACCTCACTGCTTCTCCATGGCGGTAGCACTCGGAATATTACTGGTGGCTTCGGTCTTCTATCCCTCTCGTGAGGTTAGGAGTATGGTGGAAAGTCCAGATGATATTTTCTCGCTTACTTCCATACCAGGACAGCTGGTCGCCAACTATTATTGAGCAACACAAAACTTTATATTAATATCATTCGAATTAAAACAAGTTGACCATGACTTCCCGGTTCCCTTGGGTCAACGCAAACAAGTAGTATTAACATCCAAAACAATTGAAGATGAACAACAACTTATCTTATGAGGTCAGTCATGTCGTGATCACTCCACGCTTGATTGAATT
>RZZX01000261.1 GCA_009929715.1 Bacteroidia bacterium | reverse complement strand
CAAGGCAGGTTCACCTCGGTCAACCAGTTAAATCGGGCTGAAAACTGAGTGCGGACCTGTCTTTTAATTTTTAATCAATATGACTCAAATTGCAATTCTAATGTTTCTAATCCTGCCATTGATAACTTCCTGTGCAGGAAATGAAACCAAACAACAGAATATCTCAGCCCAGGAAACAGCAAACATGGCTCGTTCCAATTGGGAAAAGACCAGGAAACCTTTTGTCATCACATTGGACGAACCATCTCAGATGGCAAATATGGGAGTAACAGCAATACTTACTGATGCTACAGAAGATGAAGTACAAGCTTTTGATAATGTACGATTCAGCAGAAACAAAATGAGTTTCATCTCTGATAATCGTGCTTCCACTACTTCTGACTCCACAGCAAAAGTTTTTACCTGTTATCCATACAGACAAGGCTTGAAGATTGGCAATGTCATTCGACTTGAAGCACCATTCACTGACAATCTGTACGGAAAGGAACTATCCAGAACTTTCGGTTCTACAACCAATATCAAGATTAAGATGCAGAGTTCTATGGCGATGATCCGTGTTGTCATGGAAAGCAACGATGTACGTGATATGCTTGATGAGTTGAAGATTACGGGTGAAGAAATCTACACTTCCGGTCAGTACAATCCTTATAATGGAGAATGGCTGAGTAAGAATGCAGGTTTAAGCTTAAAATCTACCCAAGCAGGTTGCCTGTTGAATAATGGCCGTAAGCACGATATCTACCTGATACCAACAGAAAAATCGGGTAAGATGACTGTCTTTGCCAAGGTAAACAGCAGAAACTATGCAGTAAATACCATGCTGCCACATCTAAATGCAGGCTCGATGATTCAGCTCAATGTTCGCAAGAATAACGATGCTTTATCCATTGTCAGCAGTTGGGTTGAAAACGAAAGAGCCAATACCTCTCTTTTTGTGTACCAAGTGGACACTGTAAAAGTTGGTCACTACCTACAGAAAGAAGGATATATCAGTGCTGTAAGGGATAGCAATTCTGTGGCTTACATATTACAGACCGATGGTAAACATGGTAAGGCTATTGCTTTGAATGACTGCAAAGGCCGATTCTGTTTCAGCAGCCATGGTGCAACATCACACAAGTATTTTCCAACGGTGGACGGCAAACGAAAGGAAGGGTTGATTAATCCCACCCATACCGATGGCATTGGTAATGAGAATATCATTATCTACAAGCCGAAGATTCCTTTTACAGAAAGTTGTGCTCTAGGCTATTCTAAGGGAGACTTCCTGACCTCAAAGTTGATAGCCTCACAAGAGAAAGCCAAACCATCTATGGGACTAATCTCGAAAACTGATATGCTGACTGAGGTACGAAGACATCCCGGAAGCTATGTGCCCTCACTCTCAGAAATGGTGAAGCTTTACTATCAGCTCCATCCTGTTGGTGAGAAGATGAAACTACCAATAGGATACGATATTCCCATTGGCGAGTACATCACCAGTAGCGAACAGACAGATAAGACAACCTATATGATTGACTTTACCAACGGCATCATAGCAGGCGGACTATCGAAACAGTACTCCAGCCAACAGCTGAGACTATTCTTTTTATTCTAAAAACAAACCAAACAACAAAAATGAAACATCTAGTAATTACAGAAACAAATCGAATCGCATATGGTCTAACTCGAAAGATTGCAATTATGCCTCGTGTCTTCACCATCGAT
>RZZX01000260.1 GCA_009929715.1 Bacteroidia bacterium | reverse complement strand
GCAGCTGTACGTCCCATTACTCTCACTGCACTTTCGTGGAATCGAATGGCTCTACCGTTGCGGTTAGCAATAACAACTTCATTGTTACCATTTGTCATCCGTACCTGGATCAGTCCGTCGTCTTCATGTAAGGTAATTGCATTCACCCCATTTTGACGAGGACGTGAATAAGCCTCCAGCAATGTTTTCTTGATAACACCTTTCTTTGTACAGAACAACAGATAATGAGAATTGATAAAGTCGATGTCTGAAGTCAGACGTTTCACTCTAACGAAGGCATTTACCTTATCACCCGCTTCGATGTTCAATAAATTCTGAATGGCACGACCTTTCGAATTCTTTGTTCCTTCCGGTATATCGTATACCTTTAACCAATAACACTTACCTTTTGCAGTAAAGAACATCATGGTTGCATGCATTGAAGCCGGATAAATATACTCCACAAAGTCGGCATCCCTGGTTTCAGAGCCCTTAGCTCCTACTCCGCCTCTGTTTTGAGCACGGAATTCGCTCAATGGGGTACGTTTGATATATCCCATATGAGAGATGGTAATAATCATCTCATCGTCCGAATAGAAGTCTTCCGGATTAAGTTCTTCAGATGCATATACGATTTCTGTTTTACGAGCATCACCGTATTTATCTTTAATTTCCTGTAATTCATCCTTTACCACTTGCATACAAACATCCTCGTTGGAAAGAATTTCATTTAAGTAAGCAATTAACTTCTCAATTTCTTCAAATTCCGCACGAAGCTTATCTTGTTCAAGTCCTGTAAGCTGACGCAGACGCATGTCAACAATAGCTCTGGATTGTATTTCGCTCAATGCAAAACGAGACATCAACCGTTCAATCGCTTCATTCGGACTCTTTGAAGTCTTTATGATGGCAATTACTTCATCAATATTATCGGATGCAATGATTAATCCTTCAAGAATATGAGCTCTCTCTTCTGCTTTTTTTAGTTCATATTTTGTTCTGCGAATCACCACTTCGTGACGATGCTCAACAAAATAACCTATCATCTGCTTCAGATTCAGTGTTTCCGGTCTTCCTTTTACAAGGGCGATATTATTCACACTGAATGAAGATTGCAATGCAGTAAGCTTATAAAGCTTATTTAATACTACACTTGCATTGGCATCACGCTTAACATCCACAACGATACGCATACCCGAACGGTCTGATTCGTCGTTTACGTTGGAAATACCCTCAAGACGCTTTTCGCCAACAAGATCGGCAATATGTTTGATCAGCTCTGCCTTGTTAACCAGATAAGGGATTTCAGTGATGACAATTTTATCATGGTTGTGCTCGTGTTCAATTTCAGCCTTACCCCTCATTACTACACGGCCTTTCCCTGTTTCGAAGGCGTCTTTCACTCCGGCATATCCATATATATAGGCACCTGTAGGAAAATCAGGAGCTTTAATATACTGCATGAGGCCTTCGATTTCAATTTCACCTTTTGCATCAATGTAAGCAATTGTACCATCAATAACCTCACTCATGTTATGAGGAGGCATGTTGGTTGCCATACCTACAGCAATACCGGATCCACCATTTACAAGTAAATTAGGAATACGCGTAGGCAATACAGTAGGCTCTTTCAGGGTATCGTCAAAGTTCAGCTGAAAATCTACGGTATCTTTGTCAATATCACGCAGCATTTCTTCGGCCATTTTGCTTAAACGGGCTTCCGTATAACGCAT
>RZZX01000259.1 GCA_009929715.1 Bacteroidia bacterium | reverse complement strand
GCATCTACTAATTCCACTGTTATCATTGCTCCGATCAAGAAGATGAGTGTTTCACAGATTTCACCTATACTTTCCAGGATTTGATGCTCAACTACAAAATGATTGCATTGTTGGATAAATGACAGCTCTGCCAATTCCGGTCTGGTTGTAAGAAAAAGTTTGAATGCATCAGCTGATACTGTAGGAATACATTCCGGAGCTGCAAAAGTATAGATTACCCAGAGAATGGTTCCTGTTAGCAAGGCCGTTCCTGCTTTATTCATTTTTAACGGGTGCTCCAGAGCAATAGCCAGATAACCTGCTAAAAAGATAAGAGTCATTGCTGTTAACATAATGATGGTTTATGATGTTTTGATGTTTGTATTTCACTCCTTGATTTGAGCCGCAAATTTAGCAATTTATATCAGTTTTAAGTAATTGTTAGCTTAAAAGATCACTAAAGGTAAATCATCCTTTTCACTCCGTCTTATTATTTATATTACCTTTGCAATCGAAACAAACTTTACTTGCAGATGATTAGCTACTTACAGATTGACGGTTTAACTAAGAGTTTTGGCGAACTGGTTCTTTTTAATTCGATTACATTTGGTATTGTTCAAGGACAAAAAATAGGTCTTATCGCCAAAAACGGTACCGGAAAGACCACACTCTTAAACATCATTGCCGGCAAAGAAGATTACGATGCCGGATCGGTTGTTTTTCGTAACGACTTAAGAGTGGGTTATCTGGAGCAATCTCCGCAATATCCGGCCGGTCTTACAGTAATGCAGGCCTGCTTTTATTCTCCTAACGAAACAGTACGGCTGATTGCCGAATACGAGGCGGCAATGGCTAGCGGAGATCATTCCAATCTGGAGGATATTCTGTTGCGCATGGATAACAATAAAGCCTGGGACTACGAACAGAAAGCCAAGCAGATTCTATCACAGTTGAAGATTACTAATTTCGATCAGAAGGTTGAAGAACTTTCAGGAGGACAGTTAAAAAGGGTCGCTTTAGCCAATGTGCTGATAACCGATCCTGAACTTATTATTCTGGACGAACCTACCAACCACCTGGATCTGGAAATGACGGAGTGGCTTGAGGGTTATCTCAGCCGTTCTACCATCAGTCTGCTTATGGTAACGCATGATCGCTATTTTCTGGACAGGGTTTGTTCCGAAATTATAGAGATCGACCGTCAACAACTTTTTCAATATAAAGGAAATTACAGCTATTACCTGGAAAAAAGACAAGAACGTGTTGAAGCTACCAATACCGAGATTGAACGGGCTAATAACCTGTTGAGAAAAGAGTTGGACTGGATGCGCAGACAACCTCAGGCACGAGGTACCAAAGCGAAATATAGGATTGATGCCTTTTACGATCTGGAAGCTAAAGCAAAGCAACAGCGGATGGATGGTAACGTAAGTTTGGAGGTTAAGGCATCTTATATAGGTTCTAAGATTTTTGAGGCGGTGAAGGTTTCCAAAAGTTTCGGAAACTTGCAGATTGTGAAGGACTTCGATTATGTTTTTGCCCGTTACGAAAAGATGGGTATCGTGGGGAACAACGGAACAGGAAAGTCTACCTTTATTAAGATGCTGATGGGTGAGGTTGAGCCCGACAGTGGAGGATTCGATGTGGGTGAAACCGTAAGGTTTGGATATTATAGCCAGGATGGGCTACAGTTTGATGAGCAAATGAAAGTGATCGATGTTGTACAGGATTTAGC
>RZZX01000111.1 GCA_009929715.1 Bacteroidia bacterium | reverse complement strand
GCAGCGCAGAGAATCGTTTTTCATGACCAACTACCCAAATGGAATTACCTTATTAAACAGTCATAATGTGTACCAAGTTATTTTTTAAGCGTTACTTAAAAGCATTAGAATATGGATATTGAATCTGCTAGGGCGTATTGCCTCGCTAAAAAAGGGGTGACGGAGGGGTTTCCTTTCGATAATGATGCGCTGGTCCTGAAAGTGATGGATAAGATGTTTGCGCTGATTAGCTTGGAGAAGGCTGATCGGATCACGTTAAAATGTGACCCAGAAAGGGCGTTGGAGTTAAGGGCTAGGTATCGGGGTATCGAGGGGGCGTACCATTTTAATAAGAAGTATTGGAACAGTGTCTGTTTCAACGAAGGGGTGAATGACCAACTCGTTTGTGAGCTGATCGATCATTCATATGAGGAGGTTTTGCGCAAATTAACGAAGAAACAACGTGCTGAATATGAGCTCTTGCCAGAATAAATTGGAGTTCGACTGGATTCAATTGGATGAAACCGAATCGACAAATCTGTATCTGCATCGACTGAGTGCGGCACAGCCCATGAAGGAGTGGAGTGTTGTGACGGCCGATTATCAGTCGGGAGGACGTGGACAGCGGGGCAATTCTTGGGAATCGGAGGCGCAGGCTAATCTGTTGTTTAGTTGTTTGCTCTTCCCGCGTTTCTTGAAAGCACAGGAGCAGTTTTATATCTCGCAGATTATTTCGCTGGCTATCAAAGAGGCGTTAAGTCTCTACACGGAGGGGATCAGTATTAAATGGCCCAACGATATTTATTGGCATGAGAAGAAGATCTGCGGAATTTTGATTGAGCATAATCTCACAGGGATGTACTTGGAGCAGTCGATTATCGGGGTGGGACTCAACGTGAATCAAGTGACTTTTCGGAGTAATGCTCCGAACCCGGTTTCTCTTAGTCAGATTACGGGTGAGGTGTACAACCGGGCAACGGTTTTATCGGATATAATGGACCGCCTACACCACTATTATGGCCTGCTGACGGAGCAGAAAAAAGAGTGGATCAGGATGCGCTACCATGAGGCGTTATTCCGCCAAGAGGGTTTTCATTCTTTCCAAGATGCCTCGGGGGTGTTTCAAGCGAAATTGGTGGAGGTAGGGTGTGACGGAAAGCTGACGCTACAAACACCCTCTGCAGAATACCGATCGTATTATTTTAAAGAGGTGCAGTTTGTTTTATAAAGAACGAAGCTGCTCTTTTTTTTCTCAAAAAGACTGTTTGTGAACTTTTTATCTCTATATTTGTTAAATGGTATTATAAACCAATTAATGGATAAACCTGAATGAGAAACCTTCGCCAACTGCTCGTGCTGTTCTTTTGCTGCGCAGCTATCTTATTTACTGCTTGTAAAAAAGATCACAACGAACCGGAACCTCCGGAGGTCAAAACACGTACCCTGCTTGTTTACATTGTAGCCGATAATAATGGCTTAAGTAGGTTTGCAACAGAGGATATCAACGAGATGAAAGAGGGACTTTCAACGATCGATACAAACCATCATAACTTATTGGTGTACTTGGATAATGGCACAAGCACGCAGTTAATCCAACTCACAAAAGAGAGCAATGGAGAGGTTGTTAAAAAGGTTATTAAGGATTATGGCCCTCAAAATTCTCTGGATGTGACCTTTATGAAAGGGGTCTTTTCGGAGGCCTTTACCCAATTCCCTGCCGAAAGTTATGCCATCGACTTCTGGTCGCACGGCGAGGGGTGGCTGCCTACGGGAACTACTACACGGTGGTGGGGGCAAGACGGTGGAAGTGGGACCAAAATGGATATAAAGGAGCTGCATCAGGCTTTACGATCGGCACCGCATTTTGATTTTATCTTATTCGATTCTTGCTTTATGCAGGCTATCGAGGTTGCTTACCAACTCCGGGATTGTGCCGATTTTTTCATTGGATCGCCCACTGAAATACCTGGACCGGGAGCGCCTTACAAGGAGGTGGTTCAGGCTTGTTTCTCAAAAAACAGCGGTGAAGCTCTAGCTAGATACGTTGCGCTGAATTATTATCAACCGTATGAACAGATTTACAACGGCGATAGGCCTACAACGAATGATTATTGGAGCGGTGGAGTCTCTATGGGGGTTTTGAAGAGTAGTGAACTGGTTCCTTTTGCAGAAGCCACGCGCAAGGTGCTGACAACTTTTCTCTCTAACCAGGGGGGGATTTCCACCAATGATTTGCTCTACTACGGCAGAGGCGGACGTTATTACTATTATTATGATTTCAATAGTTTCATCAAGAAGGTGACCACTGGCAACGAGGAGGCATACGCCGACTGGAAGAGTGCCTTCGATAAAACAATCATTCAGTTTGATACCACGGCTAAGAACTATTCGGGAAGCGAAAACACTTACCCTTATGGACTCTTTCCGATGACGGGTATGTGTGGGCTGTCTACTTATATCCCGCAGGGTATCAACCCTACGTTCGATACGTACTACCAAACGCTGGATTGGTATGCGGTTTCGGGCTGGAAAGAGGTCATGGAACAGCGTTAATTAAAAAACAATATTATATCTTAGAACATTTACGTATGAAAATCAAAGTAACCTTATTGCTCTTTCTCGTCATAACGCTGATATGCAGCTGCCAGAAAGAGGATGAAATTTTCCAAATCTCTCAATCTTCTTTCACAAACTTAAATCAAGATGGAGAGAAAGTCGTTATCGATATCACAAGCACGGGGGCTTGGAGTGTGACTAGCAGTGAAACATGGTGCACGCCCGACCAAACTTCTGGAGAGAACAATGCTAAGCTTACCGTAACGGTTAAACCGAATACCAGTGCGTATGACCGAACGGCCAAATTGTCTATCAAGAGTGGCAAGGAGACTCAAACGATCTCGATCACTCAACAAGGGAATAGATTGGAGGTTTCAAGTAATGCGTTTCCCAATATAAGTACGGAGGGAGGGCAGGTGACCATTGATATTACAAGTAATACGTCATGGACGGTAACGAGTAGTGAGACTTGGTGTACCACCGATAAAGCAACGGGTAAAAATGATGCAACGCTAACAGTGACTGTTGCCCCAAATACGGGAGAATCGAACCGAACAGCCAAGTTGTCTATCAAAAACAGCAGCATAACTCAAACGATTACAATTACTCAAACGACGGGTGTGTATCATTATAAACTCCCCATTGTTTTCCATGTTCTATACAAGGATGCAAACAACGAAACTCAGAATGTGAGAAAGGGAAGGATGAGTGAAATCATCACCGCTTGTAATAAGTTGTATAGTAACTACAACAGAAACAGCACGGATATCAATGTGGAGTTTGTGCTGGCAACAAAAGATCCAAATGGCAACACGCTTTCGGAACCTGGTGTGGATCGAGTGAAATGGAACTCACCAACCATGGATTGTGAAGCGTTTATGTCTGATAATAATAAAACAAATAAAGGGGTGTTGTGGGATACAGAGAAGTATATCAATGTGGTTTTATACACGTTCACTGTTTCTGAGATCTTGGGTATCTCGCATTTGCCTTATACGGTAGTGCCGGATGAGTTAGGAGGGTTACGCCAGCTGAACTTTACTCCGGATTTCTCAAACATACAATACCCACACTGTGTTTCGATCAACAATGTGTATATCTACGAGAATCAGTCTGTAGAAGGACAATCGTATAACACCATGGATGTGGTGGCAACTTTGACGCATGAGCTTGGGCACTATGTGGGCCTGCATCACACGTTCAACGAGAAAGAGGTTAACGGAGAGATCATCACCGATGTCTGCGAGGATACCGATTATTGCAACGATACACCGCCGTATAACAGAGATGAGTATGAAACGTATTTAGACAATTACACACCATTGGAGGGGGGCAAATTGTCATTCAAAGATCTTCCGTTCTTGATGGAAAGAAAGAATTGTAAAACGGGTGAAAAGACAACACCGAATAACATCATGGATTATTCATTCTCTTATGTCAACCGCTTTACACCGGATCAACGGACTAGAATACGCTACGTTTTAGCACACAGCCCGCTGTTGCCAACTACGAAAGCAACGAGGTCTTTAGCTCCTAGACGGGAGGGACCTCAGGATATGCCTATACAGGTGAGAATACGCCGCCTGAAATAAAGAGCCCCAAGACTTTTTTATGTCGGCCTGAAAACCTATTTTTGTCGGACACAACTGTTCAACAAGTAAGAACCTATGGAATGAGGAGTCATCTGGCTTCTCATTCCATCTATTTATAGAAGAATGACAGCAGCCCGACAAACATCTATCAGCTATCGCATTTTACAAATTGCGCTCCCATCGATCATCTCAAACATCACTGTTCCTCTTCTAGGATTGGTCGATGTTGCTATCGTGGGACATCTAGGCTCACCAGCCTATATCGGTGCTATCGCTATAGGCGGCATGCTCTTTAATATCATCTACTGGATTTTCGGCTTTCTCCGCATGGGAACTAGTGGCATGACTTCCCAAGCTTATGGCCAACGCAACCTGCACGAAGTGGGGTATCTGTTCTTTCGTTCTATCGGCGTGGGACTACTTATCGCCACCGGGCTGCTCCTACTCCAATACCCAATCCGCCTCTTTACACTGACTTATATCATCCATACAACCCCTGAAATAGCTCAGCTTGCTACACGCTATTTCAACATCTGCATATGGGGCGCACCAGCTACCCTAGGGCTTTACGGACTTACAGGTTGGTTCATCGGCATGCAAAACTCCCGTTTTCCGATGTATATTGCGCTGGCACAAAACTGTGTGAATATCTTGGTTAGTTTAAGCTTGGTTTACCTGTTCAACATGACGGTGGAAGGGGTGGCTTTAGGAACCCTGATCGCCCAATATGTCGGCTTTTTCTTCGGACTCGGCTTATGGCTGCGAAAATACAACCGTCGCCAGAGGTTCCGCCTGAACCGCGAAATCATAAATACCCAAGCACTTTATCGTTTCTTTAACCTCAATAAAGACATCTTCTTACGTACCCTCTGTTTGGTCTCTGTAACGCTCTTCTTTACTTCTGCAGGGGCCGCGCAAGGTGAAGTGATTCTAGCTGTCAACACATTGCTCATGCAGCTATTCACTCTCTTCTCGTACATCATGGACGGCTTTGCTTATGCTGCCGAAGCACTTACCGGTCGGTACATCGGTGCAAGGAATGATAGAGCGCTGCATCAAATGATTCGAAAGCTCTTCCTTTGGGGATTCTACTTATCGGTTGCCTTCACCTTGGCTTACGCCGTCGGAGGAACTTCCTTCTTAAAACTGCTCTCCGATGATATGACTGTCATTCATGCCACGAAAGAGTACTTTTATTGGGCTACAATTATTCCATTAGCAGGGTTCGCTGCTTTCCTCTGGGATGGGGTCTTTATCGGAGCTACCGCAACACGACCAATGCTTTACAGTATGTTCGTGGCTTCTGCCCTCTTCTTTGGCATCTATTATGGAGGGTGTCAGCGCTATGCCAACCACGCCTTGTGGCTGGCTTTCATCAGTTACCTCTTCATACGCGGAGTGATGCAAACTTTTTATAGCAGAAAAATTCTGCCTCAAAAAACCAACAGATAGCACGGAATGGTGTATCTTTGCATAAACTAATTCCAACATGATATGGCAAAGTATAAAAGAATTTTGTTAAAACTTAGCGGTGAAAGCTTAATGGGCGAAAAACAATATGGTATTGATGAAAAACGATTAGCTGAGTATGCCGCTCAAATCAAAGAGATCCACCAACAGGGCGTTCAGATTGGTATCGTCATCGGTGGCGGTAATATCTTCCGCGGACTGAGTGGAGCCAACAAAGGTTTCGATCGCGTAAAAGGTGACCAAATGGGTATGTTGGCTACCGTTATCAACAGCTTGGCGTTAAGTTCGGCTCTGGTAGCTATCGGCGTTAAAACACGCGTGCTCACAGCCATCCGGATGGAGCCTATCGGCGAGTTTTACAGCAAATGGAAAGCCATAGAGTGCTTGGAAAACAACGAGGTCGTGATTTTATCGGCTGGTACGGGTAACCCGTTTTTTACAACTGATACGGGCTCTTCTCTGCGCGGCATAGAGATCGAAGCCGATGTGATGCTGAAAGGGACGCGCGTGGATGGCATCTATACAGCCGATCCTGAGAAAGATCCAACGGCAACTAAGTTTACAGATATAACGTATGACGAAGTCCTCCAACGCAATCTGAAAGTGATGGATCTGACAGCTACGTGTATGTGTAGAGAGAATAATCTTCCAATCATCGTTTTTGATATGGATACAGTAGGCAACTTGGGTAAGGTGATTGCCGGCAATGAAATCGGCACCCTTGTTCATAACTAACCGAAACAAACTTAGAACATCGTTTCCGGTTGTTCTGATACCTGAATCTGACGAAGAATCGAGATGAGGGTCATAACCTGATCATGAATTGGCAAATGAGTTAACCTATAACGTCATTTGCCAATTCGCTTATAATCAACTTGAAAAAATCGTTAAGTCCTCTTTTTAGTCAACTTATCATAACCATTTAATTCGTTTAACAGAAAATGGATCACCAATTCAAAGGAGTTAGCTATGGTGCTATTGCCGCCATCAGCTATGGCATGAATCCGCTATTCACGCTCCCACTCTATGCAGGCGGAATGAAGGTCGATTCGGTCTTATTCTATCGATACGTCTTTGCGATTTTAGCACTCGCAGCGCTTATGAAAATCAAGAAAGAGTCCTTCAAAATCACCCTGCAAGAAACGTTTATACTCCTGATTATAGGGCTGCTCTTCTCAAGTTCCTCTTTGTGCCTCTTCCAAAGCTACCGTTATATGGACGCCGGCATCGCATCGACCATCCTATTTATATACCCAGTTATGGTAGCTGTTCTCATGGGACTGTTTTTTAAAGAACGCCTATCATGGTCGACCATCGGCTCTTTGATGCTGACCTTAATCGGTATCGGGCTACTCTACAAAGGCAAAAACGGACAACCGCTATCGACTGTTGGCATCGTGCTTGTTCTACTCTCTTCATTGGCTTACGCCATCTACATCATCGGAGTCAACCGCTCCTCCCTTCGCCAAATGTCTGGTTTAAAATTAACCTTTTATGCCTTGTTGTTCGGCTCCTCCATTTATCTAGTGCGACTTCATTTTGGCACAGATCTTCAACCCATACCGTCGGCCGATTTGTGGGCCTGTGCCATAGCACTCGCTATTTTCCCAACCGTCATTTCACTGCTTTTCACCACCCTGTCGGCACACCATATCGGCTCCACTCCTACGGCCATACTAGGAGCACTCGAACCTGTTACAGCCTTGTTTTTCGGTGTACTTTTGTTCAACGAACAGCTAACTTTGCGAATTCTTTTAGGAATTTTCACGATACTGTCGGGCGTTTCTCTCATTGTTCTTAAAAAAGAGAAACCGAAAAAAACGGGTGTCATGTTGGAGATAAACAAAAAATAGTATACTTTTGCTCATTAATCACTATTTGAGCATTTTAAACTAATCAAAGATATGGTAGACGTAAAAAGTTACATCAGCAGCGCCGAAGAGAAAATGGAGATGGCCATCATGCACCTAGACGAATCATTAGCACACATTCGTGCAGGGAAAGCAAGTACCCGATTGTTAGATGGCATCCGTGTAGACTCATACGGAAGCTTGGTTCCTATCAGCAATGTAGCAGCGGTAAATACGCCAGATGCCCGCAGCATCGTGATCAAACCTTGGGATAAAGGGTTATTCCGCATCATCGAAAAAGCCATTATGGACTCTGATCTTGGTATTACCCCTGAGAACAACGGTGAAATAATCCGCTTAGGCATTCCTCCATTGACCGAAGAACGTCGTAAGCAGCTAAGCAAACAGTGCAAAGGTGAAGGCGAAACGGCTAAAATCAGTGTGCGCAACGCGCGTCGTGATGGTATCGATGGCTTAAAAAAAGCAGTCAAAGATGGGTTAGCTGAAGATGAGCAAAAGAATGCTGAAGCTAAGCTTCAAAAGATACACGACAAATATATCAAACAAATAGACGATATGCTTGCCGAAAAAGACAAAGAAATTATGACTGTTTAATTCAACTATAAAATAGGATTGGTAAAGAGGTCTTTCTCAATCCTATTTTTTTTATTCTTAATATATATATGCGCGGATTAGTAATTAAAAACACTGGTAGCTGGTATCTTGTCAAAACAGACGACGGACGTCAGGTTGAATGTAAAATCAAAGGCAATTTCCGTTTGAAAGGCATACGCAGCACCAATCCGATAGCTGTTGGTGATAGAGTGGTCATCATTCTCAATCAAGAGGGGACAGCCTTCATTAGCGAAATAGAAGACCGGAAAAATTACATCATTCGCCGCTCATCGAATTTATCTAAACAGTCGCATATCCTTGCCGCCAATCTGGACCAATCCATGTTGATTGTCACGGTGAATTATCCGGCCACTTCCACAACGTTTATTGACCGCTTCCTAGCTTCTGCCGAAGCTTATCGCATACCTGTTAAATTGATCTTCAACAAAATCGATCTATACAGCGAAGAGGAACTTCATTACCAAGATAGTTTAATTCACCTATACACCACAATAGGTTATCCTTGCTTCAAGGTCTCTGCAGAAAAAGGGGATGGCATTGAAGAGATCAAAGAAGAATTAAAAGGTCGAATAACCTTATTCTCTGGCCACTCTGGAGTTGGGAAATCGACTTTAATCAACGCTATTTTGCCGGAGTTCAAACTCCGAACAGGTGAAATATCCTCTTACCACAAAAAAGGGATGCACACCACAACATTCTCTGAAATGTTCCCTGTTGATAGCGAAGGTTATCTCATAGATACACCGGGGATTAAAGGATTCGGAACATTCGACATGGAGGATGAAGAGATCGGACACTACTTCCCTGAAATCTTTGAGGTTTCTCAAAACTGCCGATATAACAACTGTACACATCGACATGAACCGGGATGTGCAGTCCGCGAAGCGATCGAAAATCACTTTATAAGCGAATCAAGATACCACTCTTATCTAAGCATGCTGGAAGATAAGGAAGAGGGTAAATATCGCGCCGG
>RZZX01000258.1 GCA_009929715.1 Bacteroidia bacterium | reverse complement strand
GAGCTACACGATACCGATCTTGTAATTGGTGCTGTTCTTATTCCAGGAGCCAAAGCTCCCTATGTGCTGACAAAAGAAATGATCCCGCTGCTTAAAAAAGGAAGCGTTCTTGTAGATGTTGCAATAGATCAGGGAGGTTGTTTTGAGACATCCCACGCAACCACACATGCAAACCCTGTTTACGAAATAAATGGTGTAATACACTATTGCGTTGCCAACATCCCGGGAGCTGTACCACACACTTCAACATTGGCTCTCACCAATGCCACCCTACCCTACGTTATCACGCTGGCTAATGAAGGCTGGGAAAAAGCATGTGAAATGGATCATGGATTAAGATTAGGCCTTAATATTGTAAAAGGTAAAATTGTATACCAGGCAGTTGCAGAAGCATTCGGATGGGCATAAACCGATCTTAGAATTTTAAGTTGTTTAATATAAAATAGAAAAGGTTTCCCAATGGGAAACCTTTTCTATTTTATATTATTGTCATTATTTTCACGAACCAAAGAAGTATCTGAATATATCATTTCCGTTCGCATAGATCAATAAACCAAACAGTAATGCCATACCCACAATCTGCGAATATTCAAGAAACTTATCACTAGGTTTACGTCTTGCAACCACCTCATAAATTAAAAACATAACATGCCCTCCATCCAATGCCGGAATAGGAAGAATATTCATAAATGCAAGGATAATTGACAGAAAAGCAGTCCGTTCCCAGAAAATCATCCAATCCCACTGAGCAGGGAATAAACCTCCGATAGTTCCAAAACCTCCAAGACTGGAAGCTCCTTCTTTGGTAAACACATATTTCATATCATTCACATATCCCTTTAATGTGCTTACACCCTTCTGAATACCAGCCGGGAAAGAGGCAAAAAATCCATATGTGGTAGTTACAGTTTCAAAAACTTCCATCGGGCTTTTCATATAAATACCCATATGCCCTGCCGTATCAGTTGTTAGAGTCAAAGTAAGAGGATTTCCTGAACGATATATCCCAACTTCGATTGCTTCATTTTTATGTTTTGAAAGCATATCCGCTACATCGTCGGCTCCCGGAGTGGACGTTCCATTGACAGACACAATACTATCATTTGCCTGAAAACCGGCTGCTAAAGCAGGAGAATTTTCAGAAAATTTATTTACAACCATTGGATAGCGAAGTCCGGCAAATCCCTTTTTATCGCGCATCATACGTTGCATCAAATCATTTGGTATTGCAATTTCCTGCTCTTCGCCATTACGTAAAACCACAACTGTTTGTGCCTCTACAATCTTACGAATGGCTGATTCTCCAAAACGATCCAATTCTTGACCATTTGCCGATAAAAGAATATCACCGTCCTGGAACCCGATTTGTTTTGCGGTCTCACTATAATACATACCCATCTTCATATTCTTCAATGGAAGATAAGTATCACCCCAGGCAAACAAAACCATAGAGTATATAAACAAAGCCAGCAAAAAGTTAAACACTACTCCGGCAATCATAATCATCAATCGCTGACCTGCCGGTTTTGATCTGAATTCATATGGTTGAGGAGGTAATGCCATTTGTTCTTTATCCATCGATTCATCAATCATTCCGGATATTTTACAATATCCACCTAAAGGTAACCAGCCAATACCATATTCAGTTTCACTCTTTTTAGGTTTAAACTTAAAAAGAGAGAACCAAGGGTCGAAGAAAAGATAAAACTTTTCAACTCT
>RZZX01000257.1 GCA_009929715.1 Bacteroidia bacterium | reverse complement strand
ACCGCCCAATAGGCACTGAAAAAAACAGGAAAGAAGCCTGCCATGACCGTGGTTGCAAAGGCACTGTTCGCCCAATCGTAACAAGCCCAAGCTAAAATTGAACGTTTTGAGTCCTGCATGATTTCCTCTTGTACGTAGAGTAGCAGTGAACAGGCTTTCTGTCATGTATTTTCTCTACGATTGCATTCACTTGCACAACAGGCTATCCTTCAATACAATACGCACTTAGATATCTCTATAAGGTGGGAGGTTACCCCCATGATCGTGTGCAAATTCGGTGGAAGCTCGGTTGCTGAAGCTAAACAAATACAGAAAGTCAAATCAATCATTGATGCTGACCCAAATAGACAAATAGTGATTGTTTCCGCTCCCGGAAAGCGGAACAAGGATGACGAGAAAGTCACCGACATGCTCTACAACTGCAATACCATGGTGCAGCAGGGCCAGTCTTGTCGCGAGCTGTTCAAGAAAGTTGCCAATCGCTATACCAATATCCTCAGTGAACTGGGGATGGATCAAAAGCCTTTTCTTCCAATTCTGGATGAAGTGCGGCAGATGATCGATGCCGGTCATGGAGCAGAGTATGCCGCCAGTCGCGGCGAGTACCTGTGCGCCCGTATGGTGGCTACCTATTTCGGCTGGACCTTTCTCGATACCGACCCGCTTATCGTTATCAAGGACGACGGAACTGTTCATGAGGACACCTACACAAATCTAAAGAAAGTATTGAAGAAGGGCGAGAAATATATTGTCCCCGGATTTTACGGCTGCAGCACTGAAGGAAAGGTTAAAACGTTCAGCAGAGGTGGTTCAGATATCACCGGGGCAATCCTCAGCCGTGCAACTGATGCCGATATCTATGAGAACTGGACTGATGTAAGTGGTGTATTCAGTGTCGATCCCCGGTTGGTCAATGATGCAAAGGTCATTAAGACCATGACCTATCGCGAAGTTCGTGAACTTGCCGGGGTAGGGGCTGGTGTATTCCATGAAGAGGCGATTGCCCCTGTTATTGCCGCCAAGATTCCCATCAATGTGAAGAATACCAATGCACCGATGGACAGCGGAACAATGATTGTAGGAAGTCGTGAGATTGATGGCCAGCCTCTGGCCGGCGTTTCCGCCAAGAGCGGATACAGCCGTCTTACCCTGCGCAAGCTCATGCTCTTCAAGAGCACCGGTATCAGACATGCTTTACTTACGATGCTGCATATCTTCGGTGTCCGCCCTTCTTTTTCCTTGTTTGGCGTAGACAGCATCGTTTGGTTCTTTGAATCCACCCAAGCCAGCGAAAGCGTACTGAATGCTATGTGTACCCGTATCAAGAGCGAGTTCAGTCTGGACTCCATCGAAGTCGACCATGGTCATGCTGTGGTAGGCATCGTTGGCTCAGCAGTCATGCAGGAGACCGCTTTGATTGCAAAGAGCACCACTGCCCTGGCTGATGCAAAAATCAAGCTGAATTTTTATAACTACGGTTCCTCCGACACATCCATTTTGCTGGGAGTGAATGCTTCTCAGGCTCAAGATGCGGTGAAGTGTCTCTACCACGCTTTGTTCGAATAACACACGTACTTTTATTGCAGCCCTCCCTTAGCGGAGGGTTTCTTTTTCGGTATGTAGTATGCATCGAAAATACTAATAAAAATATTCCTATTTCGGAATGTATAAAACAGATGAGCTTACATTGATTCTTTCTGCTTTCTATCGTATGGTGTCA